>NZ_JBJHZX010000002.1:0-222860 GCF_045310515.1 Candidatus Clostridium eludens
CATCTACCCATAGTTTTGGTTGATACATGATATATATTTTTCACCTGGTTTACGGGTACCTGTTGCCAACATACCTGATATAATATATTTTTTTCATCTTCGGTAAGAAGGCTGAACCCTACATTAATACTGGATATTTCATTCTTAAGTCTGGATACCTTGTTACACTTTTTCAAATAATTCTTATACTAAATTTTATTATTCCTGTCAGGTTCTATACACTCACCTTCCAGCATCTTTATTTCATGCAGTTTCCAGAAATATAACTTTAAATCCTCACATTCTATCTTATCCTTTATCATGATAGGACCTCCCCCTATTTCTAAATTTCTTATTTATTTTAATTACTAATATTGGTTACTTTTAAATAATAAATTTCTAAAATCAATTATTTCCCCTTTTTTAGAGTGGTATAAAAGCTCTCTCTATTTTATCTGTCTAACAGCACCCTTAATTCTTTTATAACTTCTATGCCTCATAAGTTTCTCTATATCAGAAAAGGAGAGGTTTTCGCCTCTCCTTAATTTATCTTCATTCAGTTTTTCACTTTGATGAATTTTTCTCTATAATTTTCTTCAATTTAATAACTCTCTTTATTTCCATATTAAATTGACATTCGTAATTAACCTGTTATTTTATGCTCAATTTTTTACTGATATCAACAATGTAAGAAGTAAGACCTTCCCTCAAATCCTTACGTTTTAAGGCATACTCAATATTAGCTTGTATAAACCCTAATTTTTCTCCTATATCATGCCTTTTTCCTTCAAAACAATATGCATATATTGCTTCTTGCTTTAGTAATTCTCTTAATG
Source organism: Candidatus Clostridium eludens (assembly GCF_045310515.1). NCBI lineage: Bacteria > Bacillati > Bacillota > Clostridia > Eubacteriales > Clostridiaceae > Clostridium > Candidatus Clostridium eludens. Next base: position 816 of record NZ_JBJHZX010000002.1, read on the forward strand.
CATCTGTAAGCTGAATTTCCCCACCTTTGCCTGGTTTGGTTCTCTCCAGTATGTCAAATATTTCAGGAGTTATTATATACCTACCCAAAATAGCAATATTAGATGGAGATTCTTCTTTCTTAGGTTTTTCAATCATATTTTTTACCTTGTGAACCCTATTCTCAATTTCTATACTATCAATAATACCATATTTTGATACATCTTCTTTGTTAACTGATTGTACTCCCAAAATTGAAGTATTATATTCATCATAGCAATCAATTAATTGCTTTAGACATGGAACATTACTATCTACTATGTCGTCCCCCAACATAACTGCAAATGCTTCATTACCAACAAAAGCTTTAGCAAGACTTATAGCATGACCTAATCCTTTTGGCTCTTTTTGGCGCACATAATATATGTTGACCATATTACTTATACCCTGGACCAACTCTAATAATTCTTCCTTATTATTACTCTTCAACTCATCTTCAAGCTCAACAGATTTATCAAAATGATCTTCAATAGATTTTTTATTTTTACCTAGAATTATTAATATTTCTTTAATGCCAGAATTAACGGCTTCTTCAACTACATATTGGATTGTAGGTTTATCTACTATGGGTAGCATTTCTTTAGGCTGTGCCTTTGTAGCAGGTAAAAATCTTGTACCCAAACCTGCTGCTGGAATTACTGCTTTCTTTATACTCATAATATTTGCCACCTTCACATATTTATCTAAAATAAGCATATCCATTTTTAAACTTTTTTATAAATAAAAGCACTTACTTTTTAGTGTTTTTTAATATTTACTATGGCAGTTGCACTTCAGTTTAATGTGCCCTGCAACCACAGACACTACTCTGGTAATTACCATTACATTAGCTAAATGTTTTAAAATTTATTTTTAATTAACGCTTAAATGTCTGATATATATAGAAAGTTGAAATGGAATGTTGGTATATCCATCAAATGTAATCAATCCTGGATCAGGTTTAGGTATTACTTCAACTTCACAATTTCTATTTAGTCTTTTATGTTCAAATTTGATTTTTCTTATTTTATCTTCCGAATTTTGTAATCTATTTGTGCTATATCCCATGGTAATATTAGGAAAGTCATACATCATTTTCACCCTTTCAGACAGTTATTTTCACTTTCGCTAAGGTATTTCCTTAGGACATTTATAAGTATATATAGTATTTGTTACAACTTAGTGGCATACTTATTAAATACTTGTTACAAACTTGATCATTTTATGAATATTATAGAAGCAAGCTCCTTAGATGACAGATGCCTATCTCTTTATAATACTTTATAGCAACAAAGGAGCTATTAATAAATGATTTTATATATTTGTTCTTAAAATTTCCTTAAAAACAAAAAATAGCTGACCAAAAAGACACCCAGAATTAACTAAGTGCCTTACCTGCATTATAAGTGTATAAACAAGTATTAAATATGGTATTAATTTTACTTTCGCTTAGCTCCATTATATCATATACTCTGTCAAATTTCCGGACATAAAACGGACATTTTCTTTTAAACTCCCAAGATTTTTATTCCGAACTCTAATGTAGAATGAGAATGGTTAAATTTATTTGGTCCTTTTATAAGGACTTTCTTTTTTTACTTCAAAACTCAGTCTGCAAGCTTTATTTTTACTTTTGCAGGCATTGGGGCAATTCTTATACTTTGTACAGTAAATGCAGCATAAGGCTTCTTTTAAACCCATAGGACATTTACCGACTCTGCAGTAAATCAATTGAAACCATCACCTTTCAATTTATAATTGACCAGGGTACATCAAGGAATGTTACTCTTTTCATTACTCCATAAGCCCTGAGTGCTATAGTAAACATCTGCTCCATGTTTGTCCTTTTACCAAACTTAATACGGTTTTCTCTTATATCATCTGTGGTAATCTGCAATATTTCTTTAAACTCCTGGTCAGTTACTTCAATGCCTCCATTCTCAAATAATTTTTTTATCATGCCTCTTTAACCCTCCAATCCTTTATTTTCCGGAAAATACAAAGTCCATGTTCTATGCTTTTACATTTTCCATCTTTAAAGTAATCGCACTTCAGGTCAGGTTTTCCACAAGTATTAGATATATGCCTTATTTTCTCAGCATTCATTTTAGCTGCACTTACAAGTTTCAGTTTCAATTCCTTATTTTCTTTCTCCAGCAATCCTACTTTGTTCCATAAATTTGTATCAACTTCTGAAAAATTCTCGCAGCTCCCAGTAAGCTCTTCATTTCGCTTTTGCAATTTCAATATTTTCTGCCTTAGATTTTTAATAATTGATTTTTGGTTCATCTGTTTCACCTCCCTCTAATAAGAGCTAAATTTACGACCGTATAAGTTAAAATAGGCTTCGTTACCAAGTCTTGATACCTCTTTCCTTGTCATTATGGGTCTTGTGACAGCTGTTATCATATCCACCCCCTGCCTTCTGATGCGATGATAGAAAGTTCCTTCAGGTATATTATTTTCGTGTGCAAGTTCTAATATTTCTTTAGGATATTTTCTGTTTTTTGAGTTTCTAGAGTACTGCTCACTATCCCATACAGGCTCACTTATGGCTCTTGTAACATCCCATCCGTAAATGTTTAAGCGGTATCTTAAAGTAGCGTAACCTATGCCATTTTTTTGAGCTTCTTCTACTAAATGTTTAGCTATCCTCTTACGCTTTCTAGGTGGCGTATTAACAGCTTTTTCTCTATCCCAACCAAGAGAATGTATCCTATATTCTAAAGTACTTCTGCAAATTCCATTTTTTAAAGCCCTTTCGTAATCTTCAGGAGCTATATAGTAATCATAAATTTGCATTTACTTTCTTCCTCCTCTCTCTTTACTAACTATCCAAATCATCAATAGACATTTGACCTGTTACCTTTATGTCTTCTCTCAATCTTGTTTATAGACTTACTTATACCAATTTTCTGTTTATTGAGTTTCTTATATACCTGTTCAAGTACTTGTCTATTTTCAGTTTTATCTATGTTTACATAGCTGGTATTGCCTTCTGTGTCACCATAAGTAAAGAATGTCCTGATGTTATTTTCATCCTTGTATTTTCTTATAAGGCCATTGGCAAGCCTGCCTAAATCCTGATAGTATAATGTTTTATAGTCATAAGAATAGTGAGGAATAATAAGAGCTATAACGGTATCTTTAGTAACAGTGTCCAGCATTCCTATTTGTTCAACTATCTTCTTTCTGGCCATTGGATCAAGTCTTATGTGCCTTGTCATTTCTTTTTCACCTCCTTAAAGTAGCTTTGAAATTTACATAAATTTTGTATGGCTGATTCTATAGACTTAAGTTCCATTTCTATTTCCTCCTGGCTTTCATATATAACACTCCATGCCTGTAGGCATTGAAGTTCAGTCCAGAGCATAGAAACTTTATGGACATCATCTTCATATTTTTTACAGTGCTTATAACATTTGTTATACTGCTCTTCTGTTAAATTATTCAAGTCTGTTATACCGAAGATGGTATCTCTTTCAGGTTTTCTGAATTTATCAAGGACCACTGCATTTTCAGGAAGTGACTTTTGGAGCTCTTCAAGCTGCTGCCTTTCCTCTAGTTCTTCTTTTTCTTTCTGTCTTTCCTCTTCAAATTTTTTCTCGTTTTCTTCGTTCCTTTTCTTGGTCTCAACAGCTGTTTTGGCCACGTTATAGGCTTCATTAACAGATATCTTGCCATCTATAACCATATCCTTATAAACTTTTGGAACTTGCTCTACCATATTTTCTTCAACAAGTTTTTTTGCCCCTGATATGGATTTATCCAGTGCTTTACTTAGAAATTCAGCATTTTCAGTATCACCTTTCTTTCTTAATTCAGTTATTTTATCTACCACGGGTTCCGCCCTCTCTAGTGCTTTTCCACTACCCAGGCCAACACGCTTTGCTACTATATCTCTTGTTTTACCCATATCACTTGGTGGACAATTGTCCACAATGTCTGTTCTAGTTCCTTGTCTCCGTTTTGCTTTCTCTTTTTCAATAACCTTCCATTCCTTAGCTTCATTGACTTTTTGCTCTATTGTTTTATCTCTATACATATTTTCAAGCAGCAGTATTTCAAGCTCTTCTTGTTTACCTTCAAACTTTTTAACTACCACAGGTATATTTTTAACACCTAATGATAAGCAGGCTTTATACCTTCTATGGCCACTAATAATTACATGGTCCTGATTTACATATAAGGGTTTGATATACCCACTACTTTTTATCTTTTCAGCAAGTTCTTTAACATCATCTTCTCCATATATCTCAGCATTTTTGGGATTTGGCATGTGACATACTGAAGCTCTCTGCTATAATCCTGATAAGTTCATACATTGCATTATATTGTTCTTGCCTCATTAACACCTACCTTTCAAATTGCTATGTAGGCATGTTCTAGGCTTCTTTCTGCCTAAGATACTTCGTTTCCGTAATGGCCATATCTACCTTGCTAAAACTTCTTCTAACTTCTCTGCTTTTGCTTTCCAGTATTCCAATTCTCTTTCAAGCCTTCTCCATTCCAAAGGGGAGTGTTTTTCTAGCCTAACTCCTTCTAATTCAGCAACGTATTGTGGGTTAAATCTTATAGATGGGATATTTTTTATTGGGGTTATTATCCTGTCTGCAATATAGTTATCTATTAAAAGATTATTAAACATTTAATCGCCTCCTCTTTTAACCGTTAACGGTTACCTTGATTACATATTGGACCTTTTAATGGTTAAAGTCAACTGTTTTTTTAAAATGTTTTTCCTTTAACGGTAAAATAATTATTGACAAGCGGTAAAATTTTACCTATAGTATAGGAGAGAGGTGATTATAATGGGGTTAGAAATAATCAATAAATTAAAAAAGAAAAAGGGATTAACATCTGAACAATTATCTAAGGAATCAGGAGTTCCATTAGGAACATTAAATAAAATTTTGAATGGCACGACTAAAGATCCAAAGCTTGAGACTCTTAAGGCTTTAGCAAGAGTATTGGACTGCAGTTTAGATGATTTTGATGATAACCCTAAAAAGAAAACCATTAAGGGGGTTGATACCATAGCTGCTCATTTAGAAGGTAAAGACATAACACCACAAAAAATGAAGTTATTAGAAAAATACATAGATGCCCTATTTGAAAACGAAGATTAATTTAAAAAAGGTGGGTGGGAATATGACTTATGACAAATTACTCATGGATGCCGAAAACAGTGGTTTGCCGGTCAATGAAAAGCCACTGAAATATGGACTTAAAGGCGTATACAAAAACAGTAAAATAATCATAGATAAAAAACTCAAAACGTCCGTTGAGAAAAGATGCATACTAGCTGAAGAAATCGGCCATCACGAAACAAGTTATGGTAATATATTAGACCAATCTGATATAAGCAATAGAAAGCAAGAAAAACGTGCTAGAAACTGGACTTATGAGAAATTAGCTGGAATAATTTCAATTGTAAATGCTTATGAAAAAGGTATTAAAAACAGACATGATTTAGCTGAATACTTAAACATAACAGAAATTTTTTTAGAAGAGGCCATTCAACATTATAGAGAAAAATACGGCGTATACTACGAAATAGATACATATATTGTATACTTTGAACCTAGTTTTGGAATTTTAAAAAAGTTTTAAGGGAGGTGGTACACATGTGAGGTACTATATATTTTTTAACCAAATAGTAGAACATAGGTTCTACTAAGGGGGAGGAAAATTACATGGATTACAACGTTACTTATCGGAAAAAGGATAAAGGAGTACAGTTTATTATTTCCTATAAGGATGCAAATGGAAAGTGGAAACAAAAATCAAGACAAGGATTTAAAACACAAAAAGAAGCTAAACCTATAATAAATAAAATAATACAACAATTGGAAAAGGATTTAGACCTACAATCTAAATTGAACAGTAAACTCCAAGGAATAACACTTAAAGAATATCATAAAGCCTTTGTTGAACACCAAAAGCTATATAAGGAACATAATACTATTGAGCACTATAAGGCAACATTTAATGCTTTTTCAGAACTTGATAACTATGAAATGATAAAAATAAAGAATTATGACATTCAAAGATGTGTTGATGAATTAGTTAAAAATGATTACAGCGAGTCTTCAATAAAGGGTTTCTTATCCTCACTTCACTATGCTTTTAATTATGCAATTAAAAAAGAAAAAATTATGTTAGAGAATCCTGTAAAAGATATTGATTTTAAAGTTGAAAAAAATAAGAAAACCAAGATAGCTCTTACAAAAAAGCAGACTGAAGATTTATTAAGTAGAATAAAAAATAAAAAACTTCATCTTATATCAATGGTTGCTGCAAAATGTGGTCTTAGAATAAGTGAAATATTAGGATTAACTTGGAACGATATAGATACCAAAAATAGTATGCTTATAGTTAATAAACAATGGAAAATAGATAAAAAAGGACAGTATAACTTCGGAGAAGTTAAAGCCAAAAACTCAATTAGAAAAGTCCCTATACCAAAAGACCTAATGAAAGAATTCAAAATATATAGAAGCGAAAAGAAAATCTTAGATCTAAGTGATAAAATATTCCACTATAGTTCCAGAGAAGCAATGTCTGCTACGCTTTGTAACACATATAGAAATGCAGGATACAAAATATCCGTACATGAACTTAGGCATACATACGCCACTATGCTTATAGCTAATGGGCTTGACTTTAAAACAACTGCCAATATTTTAGGACATGATGTCAAGCAAACAATGGATACCTATGCTCATGTAACTGACGATATGATTAACAATGCTAGAAGAATAATAAATGAAATCTTCTAACTATTTTTGACGAATTTTTGACGTTAGAAAATAAAATGTTGATTTTTCAAGCATTAAGCCCTTCAAACTGCATATTATAATAGTAAGAATAAATTCCACCTTTATTAAGAAGCTCTCCATGGCTTCCCCTTTCCTTTATTCCTTCGTCATCAATAACTATTATTTCATCTGCATTTTTTATGGTACTGAGTCTGTGGGCAATAACTATACAAGTTCTGTTTTTAGCAAGTTTTTCAAGAGATTTCTGTATAAATCTTTCACTTTCATTATCTAGTGCTGATGTAGCCTCATCCAATATCAAGATAGGAGGATTCTTAAGAAACACTCTGGCAATTGAAATTCTCTGTTTCTGACCTCCCGAAAGCTTGACTCCTCTCTCTCCTACATAAGTATCATAGCCGTTATCAAGAGTCATTATGTAATCATGGATATTGGCTTCTTTAGCCGCCTTTATTATATCTTCATCAGAGGCTTCCGGTTTTCCGTACTTTATATTTTCCTTCAAAGTTCCAGAAAATAAATATACATCCTGCTGGACTATGCCAATAGAATTTCTAAGTGATTCAATGGTAACATCTCTTACGTCCATTCCATCTATCATAACGGAACCTGATGAAACATCATAAAATCTTGGAAGAAGTGAACAAAGCGTCGTCTTCCCCCCTCCTGAAGGTCCTACAAATGCAATTTTTCTACCAGCTTCTATTTTTATATTTACATTATTAAGTACCTGTTTCTCTTCATTGTAACTAAAAGAAACATTTTTATATTCTATATTACCCTTTACATTTTTAAGAGACGCAGCTCCTTTTTTATTTACTATCTTAGGTTCAGTATCTACAATCTTCATAAATCTTTTAAATCCCGCAAACCCCTTTTGAAACTGTTCGGCAAAATTCACGAGTATATCTATAGGATTTATAAATATATTGATATAAAGAGCATAAACAGCCAGATCTGATACTCTCAGGGAACCATCTGCTATAAAAAACGCACCTGTAACAAGTATAACTACATATAAAAGCCCTTCAAAAAAAGCATTTCCTGCTATAAATCTGCCCATTATTTTATAACTTTTTTCCCTTGAAATACGATATGCATTGTTGCTTTTATCAAATTTCCTCTTTTCAACGGCCTCATTAGCAAAAGATTTTACAATCCTTATTCCCAAAAGACTGTCCTGGACAGAGGAATTTATATTCCCCATTTTTTTTCTATTATCAAAGAATATCCTCTGCATTTTCTTGTTTTGTTGAATTGAAAATACAACCATTACTACCGTTACTGCAAAAAGTATAAAGGTCATTTTAAAATTAATGAGCATCAATATTATAAAAGAACCTATTATTTTAATTGCAGAGATAAATACATTTTCCGGTCCATGATGGGCAAGTTCCGATATATCAAATAAGTCTGATACAAGTATTGACATCATCTGTCCTGTATTATTTTCATCATAATAAGAAAAAGACATTTTCTGAAGGTGATAAAATAAATCCTTTCTCATATTGTTTTCCATCCTTGCCCCCATAATATGTCCCCAGGAAGCAATAAAATACTGACAGAAATATTTAACTATGTACAAGGCCAGTAAAGCTATACCAATATATAGTATGGAATTAAGTATTATAGTTCTATCTTTTATAAAAACATTTTTTGATAAATAACCTAAAATTAAAGGAAATGATAAATCTACTAATGAAACCACAAGTGCACAAAATATATCCGTATAAAAAAGAAACTTATAAGGCCTGTAGTATTGTAAAAACTTTTTAATTATTTTTATCAAACCTGTTATCCTCCTTTCTAACATTTAATTAAATGCAATTTTTTCCATGTACCTTTATAAAAAATTAATCCCTATTATAACATGACATATAACCTATGTAAAGTTATAATGCACAATCTATTTCTTAAACCAGATACTGAATGAAAATAAAAGTAGACAGATAGTGGAAGACTTTGGATAGGATTTTTACTCTGATTTTCCAATCATAAATATTGAAGATACAGGACGCTGACCTTTTGCATATGCTGGTTTATTTATAATATTGCCCTTATAATACATTGTGGAAGAACTTCCCCCATCTAGGACTGCTGCGGTGTAAGCCCCGTTTTCAAGTAAAACCTGCTGTAATTGAAACAAGGAGCCACCCACAGAATCAACACTTCTTCCATCGATTACAGCCATCAAAACCGTTCCATCTTTTCTTTGAGCTATGGCAGTTCTTGGATCTATTCCAGCCAGTTGCTCGTCTTCTTTTAATAATGGCTTTCCCTTTTCAATAAGTGATGCTTGGGAATTTACAGCTTCAGTCACATTCATTTTTTTCAAATCTTCAATTGAATACTGTCCTGAGATCAATACATTTTTATCAGTAAATCCTGCTATATTGCAATATCTTACATTTCCAGGGTTATTGTATACTACATTTCCATTATGAATTATTATACCAAAGTCAGTTTCAGGCAGCGTACGTTTACTATTAATATCATCCTCAGTTGAAATATAACTAGCATTTATGGCACAGAGGGCTGTGTTCTCTCCGGCAAGTTCACCTGTAGTCTTATTGTTTTTTAAAAGTTCTTTAGTATAACCAACTTCAACCTTAGATGGATTTTTTATCACAAGTATTTTTCCCTTAAATGTTCTTGATTGTATACTCAATTCCTCTATATTATTAAATGTTTTTTGAATGTTATTATTGTAAACTGCTGTTATATTTCTAGGGTTAGTCAATATTATACCTCCAATTACAAGCAAGACAGTAATAGATACTGCAGTCCATCTGTATGAACTTTTTTTAAATAATGAAATCATGGTAATTCTCCTCTTAATTTCCTTTTTATTATTTATAATACAATCCAATCCGTAAGCTGGATTAGATTCTTTATACGCTTCTAAAAGTGTTATAATCGTATATCCATATTTACTGCAATTACAATAGTTTAATGCCATTTCATCGCAAGCCAGTTCTTTGTCCTGTTCCATTTTAAAAAAGGCATACCAGAGTATAGGATTAAACCAGTGCATTATTTTTAATATGGAAACTAAAAAATCTACAAGCATATCCTTTCTTTTTAGATGGGCTAGTTCATGAAAAATAATACAAGATAATTGCTCCTGACTAATTACCTTATTGATATTTGAAGGCAGCAGTATCTTAGGATGGATAAATCCAAAAATTGCAGGACTTTTTACAATATCAGTGCTTATAATTTCTACATGTTTATTTATGTGCATTTTTTGTCTGCAGTTATTGAGAATTTCAATAAATTCAATTTCATTAACCATTTTTTCTTTCCGCAATTTAGCATAAAATGCTGCAGTAGTTATGAAAATACTCATAGTTAAAATAATACATATTAACATCCATACAGCAGCACATATTTCAAAGTAAAACATTTTAGTTTTAGGATAGCTTAATCTATTTGCATCAATATTTTTAGGTTTTACTGAAGCATAATCATTTGAAACTTCCTCAAATTTATCAGTAGGGCCATTTATTACTGATTTATCCATAGAATAATTCTTTATATAATTGTCCTGTATAATTTTATTTCCAGGTAAATGGTATAAATTATATATACTAAAAGAAGTTTGGGGAGCATATGGGATTAAGAGCCTGACTATTAAAAAAATCCACAGACAATTTATCAATCTAATTTGAAGCTTTTCTTTAAATAAAAATTTTAAAATAAGTATTAAAAGAGCAAATATACTCCCCATAATTGTGGAGTGTATTGTAAACTAAAAAACAGATAAAAGCATCACCATACATTCACCATTTAACCTTTCTTCTTATCTAAAATTTGCTTAAGCTTATCAATTTCTTCTTCTGATAATTTACTCTCATTTATGAAATTTTCCAGCATGCTGTTTAAAGAACCATTGAACACACGTTTTATGAAAGATTCACTTTCTACTTTTATGCATTCACTTTCAGAAACAAGGGCAAAATAGTGATATGTTTTATTGTCTTTTTCATCAATTTTGTAGTTTATTATTTTCTTCTTTAGAAGTCTATTTATTAAAGTTCTAATAGTATTAGGCCGCCAGTTTGTGGTCTTTGATATTTCATCTACTATCTCCCTTGCTGTACAGTATTTATTTGACCAGATTACTTTCATAACCTGCCATTCAGCATCAGATATTTTAGGTGTACTCATATTTAATTTCCTCCTATTACAAATGTAATATATAATTCTATATTACATTTGTAATAGGTCCTTGTCAAGCATTTCACCCTAAAATTTACATCTTAGCCGAAAAATTTTAAGGTGAATAAAAAACAAAGCCTATCAAGAAATTAATCATAACAGGCTTATTACTTCTCATAGAGATTTAAGAACCTATAAATCCTCCACCATTTACATGAAATATTTGTCCCGTAACATAAGTGGAATCATCAGATGCCAGATAAACATATACTGGTGCAAGTTCAACAGGCTGTCCTGCTCTCTTCATAGGAGTATCCGTACCAAAAGTTGTAATATATTCTGCTGAATAACTTGAAGGTTGAAGAGGAGTCCAAACAGGCCCTGGAGCTACACCATTAACACGTATGCCTCTTGATACCAGCGAAAGGGATAATGATCGGGTAAAACTTACAATGGCACCTTTGGTAGATGAATAATCAATAAGGAGCTTACTGCCTGCATAAGCCGTAATGGAAGCCGTGTTTATAATTACACTTCCCTTTTTAAGATGAGGTAAAGCTGCCTTAGTAACATGAAATAATGGAAATATATTAGTACGGAAAGTATCCTCCAACTGCTCCGTACTAATATCTTCCAGCCTACTCTGTGGAAATTGTACCCCTGCATTATTGATTAGTACATCTAAACATCCAAAATCAGAAATAGTATCTTCAACTATTTGTTTACAAAAAGATTCTTCTCTCAAATCGCCAGGAATTAAAATGCACTTACTACCTTCATTTTCTACCAGTTCTTTTGTTTCTTTTGCATCCTTATGTTCATTAAAATATACAATGGCAATATCTGCTCCTTCTTTTGCAAAAGCTAGTGACACAGCTCTTCCTATACCGCTGTCTCCACCTGTAATCAAGACAACCTTATGTTGTAACTTGCCGCTTCCCCTGTAATCAGGGTTGTTAAATATTGGTCTCGGACACATAATATACTCAAGCCCCGGCTGAACAGGTTGATGCTGGGGTGGGAATGCTACGGGTACATCCTTGCATTCTCTTTTATAACCTAAGTATGGATAGTAAAACTTCAAATATACTCCTCCTAAGAATATCTACTTAAATAGTATATGTGAACACTCCATTTATGTTATCAAGTGATTAATTTTTAATCACTATCTTTCTGCCACAGGTATCTTTAGTTTTTCTTCTTCTACAACAGGACTTACTTTATCAAAGGCATTTATATACATCTGCTTTATTTCACTTATAAGCGGATACCTTGGATTTGCTCCTGTACACTGATCATCAAAGGCCTGTTCCGACATATCATCTAAGCTAGCATAAAATTTATTTTCCATAACTCCAGCTTCTCTGATGGTTTTAGGGATATTTATCTTTTCCTTTAATTCATCTATTGCTTTTATCAGAAGTCCTACCTTTTCATCTTCACTATTTCCGCCTAACTGCAGATGATCAGCTATTCTGGCATATCTCCACTTGGCATTGGGGTATTTATACTGAGGAAATATTGCCTGTTTTCTCGGATCATTTACTGCATTGAATTTTATAACTTCATCTATCATAAGTGCATTGGCAATTCCATGAGGTATATGGTGTGCAGCTCCTAATTTGTGGCCCATGGAGTGGCATACTCCTAAAAATGCATTGGCAAATGCCATACCTGCCATAGTTGAAGCATGTGCCATTTTTTCTCTGGCTTTTACATTAGTAGTTCCTTCCGCATAAGCCAGCGGTAAATACTTAAATATCAATCTTACTGCTTCAAGTGCCAGCCCATTGGTATATTCTGAAGCCATTACGGATACATAAGCCTCCAAAGCGTGGGTCAGTGCATCTATACCCGATGCTGCAGTTAGCCCCTTTGGCATATTCATCATAAGCTCTGCATCAATTATAGCCATATCTGGTGTTAATTCATAATCCGCCAGAGGGTATTTGGCTCCTGTTTTTTCATCAGTAATTACTGTAAACGGAGTAACCTCTGATCCTGTTCCTGCAGATGTAGCCACCGAAATCATCATGGCTTTTTCGCCCATCTTAGGGAATGTATAAACTCTCTTTCTTATATCCATAAATCTCATGGCCAGGTCTTCAAATTTTATTTCAGGATGTTCGTACATCACCCACATAATTTTTGCAGCATCCATTGCAGAACCACCACCGACTGATATAATAGTATCCGGATTATATTGAAGCATTTCTGATGAACCTTTTTTAGCTGTGGCAAGGGTTGGATCAGGTTCCACATCTGTAAATATTTTATAACCTACTCCCATTTCTCCAAGAATTTTTGTAATACTATCCGTATATCCTAATTGATAAAGAACTTTATCTGTTACTATGAAGGCCTTCTTCTTATGCATAGTCTTTAATTCTTTCAATGCAACTCCAAGTGAACCATATTTAAAATAAATTTTTTCAGGAACTCTAAACCAAAGCATGTTTTCTCTCCTCTCCGCAATACTTTTTATATTCAACAAATGTTTTGGCCCCACATTTTCTGATATGGAGTTTCCTCCCCAGGAACCGCAGCCAAGGGTCAATGAAGGAGCCAGTTTAAAGTTATATAAATCGCCTATAGCTCCCTGTGCTGACGGCATATTTATAAGGGTTCTGCCTGTCTTCATAGCTTCACCGAATTTTTCCACTTTTTCTTTTTGGGTCATAGTATTTACATAAAGTACAGAAGTATGCCCTATGCCTCCCAATTCAACCAGTCTTGCTGCTTTTTCCAGACCATCATTGAAATCTTTAACCCTGTACATGGCAAGAACCGGAGATAATTTTTCACGGGAGAATGGTTCTTCAAGTTCTACAGATTCTACTTCCCCTATAAGTATCTTTGTTCTCTCAGGCACTTTCACTCCTGCCATTTCTGCTATTTTACAAGCACTCTGTCCAACAATATCAGGGCTTATGCTTCCATTGACTAAAATAGTCTTTCTGACTTTATCTATTTCGTCATTTTTCAGTATATAGCCCCCTCTTTCTGAAAATTCTCTTCTCACTTCCTCATATACTCCATCTAATACCATTACCGACTGTTCCGAGGCACAAATTACACCATGGTCAAAGCTTTTTGAAAGAAGTATGGAGTTTACTGCCATTTTAATATTTGCACTGTCATCAATTATAACCGGGGTATTTCCAGGACCAACTCCTATGGCAGGTTTTCCCGATGAATAAGCTGCCCTAACCATACCTGGCCCGCCTGTAGCAAGAATTAAATCTGCCTCCTTCATTACTAACTGAGAAAGTTCAATTGACGGTTCATCTATCCATCCTATAATTTCTGCCGGTGCCCCTGCCTCAACTGCAGCATCAAGGACTATTTTTGCTGCAGCAACAGTTGATCTTTTAGCTCTAGGATGAGGTGAAAAAACTATGCCATTTCGGGTTTTAAGAGCTATTAGAGCTTTGAATATTGCCGTAGAGGTGGGATTTGTAGTGGGCACAACTGCTGCAATAACACCTACAGGTTCTGCAATTCTGACCATACCAAAGCCTTCATCTCTTTCTAAAACCCCGCAGGTCTGTTCATCCTTATATTTATTGTACACATATTCTGAAACAAAATGGTTTTTAATAACTTTATCTTCTACAATTCCCATGCCAGTTTCTTCTACAGCCATTTTAGCAAGTTTTATTCTGGCACTATTGGCTGCCATAGCTGCATGCTTAAAAATCTCATCTACCTGTTCCTGAGTATAAGTAGAAAATTTCTCCTGTGCCTCTCTTACCTTTTCTAATTTTTCCATTAATTCCTCAACATTTGTAACTTTCATAAGTAACACCTCTTTTTTAATTTTCTAATAGTGTTAGCATATGTATGGTATATTTATTCTTCCAAGCAAAAAAGTTGTAGAAAACTACAACTTTTTTAAAGTAAAATACTATTATTGATTTTTCAATGGGTCATATCCAACTACAGTCCATATCCCTGTATTATCTTCTCTTATAAGTCTTTTTAAATACACTCTTTTTATAGTAGTCTTATCTCCGCCTACCTCTATAATTGCCTCTTTGCCGGTATTTTTAATCACCTTTAATTCTTCATATTTAATAGGATACTCCCCTTGAATACCTTCAGGTGAAATTTTTAAACTTGCGAAAACCTGAGCTACAAAAACAGGATCTAATTTCCATGGGGAATGTCCTGCATCCACATTTTTCTGTTCCTGTTCTTCTACTTTTAAATCAACAGGAACTTCAACTTGTGGTTTGCCTGATGATTGTTCTTTTGATGATACATCAACTATACCGCTAGTTAAGCCCTTTATAAACACTTCTAACTCTTCTAAATAAGTGTTGCCAATGACAGCATATTCAAAGCCATCTTGCTTCCACCTAACCGAACTTATACCTGTTATATCTGCATAAGCCCCTTGTCCTTGAAGAACTCCTGCCTCACTTTGTATAGGCGATTGAATTTCTGCTATATTGTTGTTTACCTTTCCTAAAGCTGCCATGGATGCTGGTTTAAATTCACTATCAGATTTTTTTTGTAAAATCACAACCTTCTTTTTGTTATCTTTAGAGGTATAATTTATTTTGACAACCTTAGCATCATTTACTATGGATATATTGTTTTGAATAAATGATGATGGTACATTTTCAGGTATTGTAGGTGTAAATCCCAAGATTTCTTTAACATCTTCCAGACTATTTACAATTTGCTCCGTATTTGTATCTATTTCTTTAAACTCTTTTGGTACATTGTAGGCCAAAAGTTCCTTAGGAATGCTTCCAGCAAAATCTATACTTGTATAACATACCTTATATTGAATGGAGTACTGCATGGCAGACTGCTTTTGCAGCGGCATTTTAGTGTCTTTATCAATCCATATTTTATAAGGGCTTCCCCCCTTTGGAGTTACTTCCATTACAATAGCAGATCTTCCTGAAACTTTCTCCTCACCTACAATCTTAGTTTCGAGTGCATTTTTTACGTCATCTATTTCTTTTCCCAACTCAAATGTAAAACTATAGGAATCTGGAAAAGCAGCTAATACCTCTACTTCCTTTTGCCCGGGCTGAATCTGCCACTTCTTTTGTCCATTATTTACAGTAATCACACCCTTTTCTACTCCTTCCAACCCTTTAACATAATATTTTCCTTCCTTATCAGCCCATACTTCAATCTTTGACTGCACTATAGATTTTCCCTGTGCATTAGTTTCTACAACCTGAAGAACCCCATGATAAGCTTTTACTTCCTGAAAAGCCTTCTCCATGGCATAAACCATATCAGACTTTCCAAAAGGCCACAGTATATTCAATATAACAATTAATGCAACAGCAGCAGCTGCAGAAGCTATTCCTAAAAGCCGTCTTTTCCCCGATCTCTTTAAGGATTTTTCCCTCAGAAGCTTCTTGTTTACATTATTAGCCAAATTTTCAACATAGCTATCTTCCGGAAGACTTGGTTCTCTTAAGCTGCGTACTAGCCTTACAGTTTCCAAAAGTTCTTCCATTTCAGGTGTATCTGCTGCGTTTCCATGTTCTTTAGGTTTTTTTTCATCATTTAAACTATCAATATAATCCGTTAACTTCTTTTCTTTATCGGTCATCAATTACACCTCCATAATTTAATACTCATTCTTGAGAATTTTTGTAAGATTTTGTATTGCCCTATATTGTAAGACTCGAATATTGCCCTCTTTTTTATTCATCCGCCTGGCAGTATCCTCTACGGAGAATCCTTTTAATATTCTCAGTTCAATAACAGT
This sequence comes from Candidatus Clostridium eludens, assembly GCF_045310515.1. NCBI lineage: Bacteria > Bacillati > Bacillota > Clostridia > Eubacteriales > Clostridiaceae > Clostridium > Candidatus Clostridium eludens. Next base: position 17,518 of record NZ_JBJHZX010000002.1, read on the forward strand.
GCGCTGTTCCTCATTTAAAAGCTTTAATGCATTTTGTATAACTTCACGCTGTGCCATACCCTCTGTACAATCTTCCACTGACGCTGACTCTGGGTTTATATTATCAAAGTTAACTATGCTGCCCTGCCGTTTGTTTTTACGCCATTTATCTCTCAGGATATTTAGTGAAATAGTTTTTAGAAAACCTACAAATTTATCCACTTTTATATTATTTTTTTGTATATATGAAATAGCCTTAAAATAAGTTTCCTGAGTAATATCTTCAGCTTCTTCACGATTTTGTACTTTAAAGTATATAAAACGATACAGCGGTTCCCATGTAGCCCCACACATCTTCTCAATAGATTTTATGTCATCTACCCCAGTATTCTTTTCATCATCCATCACAAGTTACAACCCCCTTTGCAATTAACTATTTACATTAACAATGACGTCAAAGGCAGGGCAAAAGTTACACTTTAAAACTACTCTTTAATAATATTTTTCACTTTATGACAAAATAAAAAACAAAAGCCGTAACTTTTGTTTTTTGCGTTCCTTATTAAAATTTTTTAAAACCTTTTTCTCCCTTTTGATGATTTTATACCCATCTCTTCTCTATATTTAGCTACAGTTCTTCTGGAGACGTTCATACCTTGTTCATTCATCATATGGCATATTTTTTGATCAGACAATGGATTTTTTCTATCTTCTCCATCTATTATTTTTTTAATGTTATTCTTAATAATCAGATTGGATACATTTTCCCCTTTAAAACTTGCTAACATACCTGTAGTAAATAAATTCCTTATTTTTATTGTGCCTCTGCTTATGTGTATATATTTATCTCTTATAGCCCTGCTTATAGTAGATTCATGCATATTCATGCTGTCTGCTATTTCTTTTAAAGTCATAGGCTTTAAGTAATCTTCTCCATAATCAAAATACTCTCTTTGCATTTCCAATATTTTTTCAAGCACCTTATATATTGTACTCTTTCTATGCTGTATACTTTTTATTAAAAATACCGCACTATTTAACTTTCCCTTCACATATTCCACTGCATCCTTGTCATTTTCATTATTTATTATATCCTTATAGATTGCATTTATAGTTAATCTTGGCGTTAAGTCATCATTCATTATTATATAATACTCGTTACCAATTTTCTTTATATATGCGTCAGGAGTTATATAATTCACATTTTCTCCAGTGTAAAATCCTCTAGAAGGTTTTGGAGCAAGAGTCTTTATTAAATCACCATACTCCTGGGCTTGTTTTACATCTATATTTAATTCTTTTGCTATAACATTGTATTTATTTTCTGCTATCATATCCAAATATTTATCTATTATTATAAATATATTTTGGTTATCCACACCCTTTTGTCTTACTTGTATTTCTAAACATTCTACCAGGTTTCTTGCACCTATCCCAGAAGGTTCTAAAGTGTGGATTATATTTACACAATGTGCTGCAAGTTCTTTTGAAATTTTTAGTTCCTCTTCTATTTCCTCATTTTCTAGTACTAAATATCCTCTACTATCTATATTTTCTATAATATATGAACATATTGTCTTTACATGCTGACTTTCATCAAGGTCTCTTACCTGATCTTTTAAATATTCCTTTAAAGATTTTTGCTCGGAAATAAAATTAAATGGAGACACTTCCTCATTATTGCTTTTCTCATAACTGTGATGGCTGTAGTTATCAAAGTCCATATTTTTTATAATTTCCTTATATTCCAATTTATCTTTTTCTACTTTATTCTCACTAGTTTCTTTAATATCAAGCACAGGATTTTCCTGAATCTCTTTTTCCACATATTCCTGAAGCTCAAAGCTTGACATCTGAAGTAATTTTATAGATAACTGCATTTCCTGAGTCATAATCAATTTTTGTTCTTGGGTTAAATTAAGCTGAAGATCCATATTCACTTTCATACACCTCCATTCACGATTATTATTGAAACAACAATCACTTTATATTATACCATAAAATTACACAACTTATGAAAACTTTTTCATGAATCCATATTAAAAATACCACCAGCTAACAGCTAGACTGGTGGATTTTTATTTTCTGTATAGAATTTTTAAGCTTGTTCCTTAACTTCCAGTTTTTCTTCTTGTGATGCAAAAACGTTTACGTCCAAATTACCTTTATTACCGATTAATATTAATAAACTAAGTACTATACCAACACCAAGCCCCCATGCAGCACCTCTTGCCACTATTACAGCTGCCATTACACCAGCAATTCCCAGATCATTCATAGTACGGGATTTTAATATACCTATTCTTACAGAAACATATCCTTGAATCAGCATGGTAAGTGCCAGTGCTATACTTAAAACAGGCGTAACAAAAGTAACTATAGGCATAAGGAAATATCCTGTTAAAGTACCAAATCTAAAGGAGCCTGCACCGCCATTTATTGAATCCATAGCTTTCTTACCATGTTTGTATCTATCACACACAACAACCTGCATAGCTGCCCAGAGAGGTCCGCACATAGTTATGTCAGGTCCTATAAGTGACATTGCCATATTACGTAATCCAAATATTAAATGAGATCTGTTAGGATTATAATCTATTAATTCATCTGGTCGTGACTTGGCTGAATCTTCAATAAGAGCCTGTGCCTGAATCATTTCACCAAATAATATTACATATGCTGAAAATACCATAGGTATTGCCTGAATAAACATCTTCAAAGGAGGAAAACCTATAGACCAAAATGTCCAGTGACTCCAAAGTTCACCAAAAGAAGGATTTGAAAATCCCCATTTAATAGTCGGCCATACAGTCTCTCCTACAATAGGACCTATAAAAACTGCTAATAATACACAAGGTAATATTCCTAAATTGGATATCATTTTAAGAATCTTACTTTTATTTCTTATGCTCTTAAAATGATTTGAAAATAATAAATAAAATGCTAGTCCTATGCAGATTACAATAGACAGCGGAAATTTATCAAAATGACCGCCTTTTCCAAATACAGTATTTACAGCTGCAAGACCAGCTCCCATTATAATACCTGCCTGCATACAATTAGGTATTAATTTGATAACCTTCTTGCCTAAACCTGTAATTCCAAGAAACGCAGCTAAAATTCCAAGACTCAATTCAAAGGCAATTAATGCCTGTATCCTTTCAGGTCCCATTGGAAATTCACTTACATACAGTATCAAAAGCGGTATAGCAGGGGTGACCCACCCAGGTACAACCGGATCTCCCAGAAAAACATGAGCACAATAAAGTATTCCATTAAGAACAACAATAGCTAATGCAACTTCAAAGGGCATGCCCAAATATTGCTGAAGCATTGGAAGTGCCCCAAGACATACAGCACACATTAAAAGCCCTTGAATATAATCTGCCAGTTCAAATTTGTAATGAATTCCCGGAACACGTATTTTAAACGGACCTGCCGCTGTATATGGTTGTTCCTTTCCATATTCTCTTTTTGTTAACATAACCCTTCTCCTCTACTAATTTATTTTAAACTCAACTCAAATTAAAATTTACAATTAAATCTTGATTGAAACTCTTCTTTCAAAGATTCCTTAAAGTTTGGATGTGCAATATTTATAAGTGCCTTGGCTCTATTTTTTAAAGTCTTTCCTTTAAGACTTGCAACCCCAAATTCTGTTACTATATAATCCACTTCATTTCTGGAAGTTGTAACTGCCGCTCCAGTATCTAAAAGTGGAACTATTCTTGAAACCTTACCCTTAGCTGCTGTAGAAGGAATAGCTATAATAGCTTTTCCGCCCTTTGACAGGTTAGCTCCTCTAATAAAATCCACCTGGCCTCCTACTCCGCTTATCTGTTTTAATCCCACACTTTCAGAACATATCTGTCCCATTAAATCCACCTGAACACAGGAATTTATGGAAATCATATTATCATTTTTCATAATTATAAGCGGGTTGTTTACATAATCTACAGAATAAGTTTCTACCATTGGATTATTATTTACAAAGTTATATAATTTCTTCGTACCCATTAAAAATGTTACAATTATTTTCCCAGGGTGAAGAGTTTTTTTCTTATTATTAATAACTCCTGCCTTCACCAATTCCACTACACCATCTGATATCATCTCAGAATGTATTCCAAGATCTTTCTTGTCCTTCAAAAACATAAGCACAGCATCCGGTATAGCTCCTATGCCAAGTTGAAGAGTGGATCCATCTTCAATTAAAGAGGCACAATGCTTTCCTATAGCTTTTTCCACTTCTCCTAATTTAGGTGGCTGCAATTCTATTAATGGATGTGAAGCTTTCACTATATAATCAATATCTGATACATGTATAAAAGAATCTCCAAGTATCCTCGGCATATTTTTATTTACTTCTGCAATTACAAACCTGGCATTTTCTGCTGCCGGTTTAGTATAATCATTGGAAACTCCAAAACTGCAGTAGCCGTATTCATCTGGTTCACTTACCTGAATAAGTGCCACATCCACAGGCAGCCGTCTTTCTTTAAATAACTTTGGCACTTCGTGGAAAAAACAAGGTGTATAATCTGCTCTTCCTGAATTTACTGCTTCCCTGGTACTTCCACCTACAAATAGGGCATTATGTCTAAAATATTTTTCCATACCCTTTTTCACATAATCACCCTTACCCATGGCCACCATATGAATTATCTCTAAACCTATATAATTTTCTTTATTTTTAACCAGTGCATTTATTAAATCTGACGGCTCTCCTACTGCATGTGAAAAAACTACTCTGCTGTGATTTTCTATTTTTGAAACAGCCTTTTCTGCACTTACCAATTTCTCTTTGTATATATACTCCCACTCCATAAAGATTATCTCCTCCCTATACTGTCTATTGAGTATTTACTTAATTTACTTTTAACTTCATGAAAATCTTCTTCAGATTTTACTAATATCTTCTCAAACTTAAATTTAAACCTGCTGTGATCAACGCAACAGCTTGTACATCCACATAAAACTATAACTACATCATAAGTTTTATGAGTCTGGATTATTTCAAAATTACAATTAAAAATTTCCCTTAAACTATATAGAAATTCTTTTCTATCATATTTAGGATTACATCCTCCGCAATATTTAATTCCTATATCCAAAATATACTCACCTTACCTATGATGCCTGCTTAATATTTTTCTTGCCTGATTTAAGATGTCTTCACTTATATAATCTATAATTTCTACTGCCTTTATTTCAGGAATTTCATTTTTTATGGAGCCTTCCACTATATCCTGTACTGTATATTTAGCAGAAATACAATTGCTGCATTGACCTAAAAGTTTTATTTTAACTATGCCCTCTTTTACCCCAATAACTTCAATGTCTCCATTATGACTGTTCAAATAAGGTCTTACCTTTTCTTCAATTACTTTTAACACTTTTTGTTCCATAAAATACAGCACCTCATCTTTAGGGAAAAGGTAAAAAAGTACCTCTCCCTTAATCTTCTATCCTTGCTATATTCTTAGCAAGTAACTTTTTCTGTGCCAGATTTCCCTGTCTTGATATCATTATTCTCTGAGCTTGAGGTGAACCTGCCCCATGCATGGACTCAGTTCTATATCCCACTGCTGCTGTACCAAGGCATAAATTTTCTATCAATCTAAGTATTTTCATTCTATTTTCAACAGGCACAGATGCAACGCCTACTAAATATTTCTCTACATATTTTCCTATTTCAGGACTTCTATAATCTTTTTCAGAAGGCATAGTAACCATTAATCCTCCAGCTATATCCTCTGCCAGTCTTACAATTTCATAAGGAAATCTTGTTACATTTTGCTTACATACATTGGCAAGAAGCAAATCTATCTGATAATTTCCGGCTTTTGTTGCATGTCCTTCAGCTGAGCAGGCAATTCCGCAGGCATAAAGAGTTTCATTTAAATGCATCATTTCTATTAATTTATCTTTTATATGAGATGCTTTAGCAGCTCCATTATAGTCAGCAGCCAGTGCAGCAGCACCTATTAATACATCTCCTACTCCTACCTTACATCCGCCGTAGCTCTGTCTATGATAACCTGCAAATCTCTCTACCATCATTCCTGCATATTCTGTTTCACCATTTAAGAATATCCTGTCATTTGGAACAAATACATCATCAAATACTACTAATGCCTCTACTCCGCCAAATTCTTTATTACCCACATCTATGTCAGCATCCTTCTCCATTTTTCTGGTATCACAGGACTGCCTTCCAATTATCATAGTTATTCCTTCTGCATCAGTAGGAACGGAAAAAGCTATTGCATAATCCTTGTCTTCAGCTCTCATGGCAATAGTAGGCATAACCAGTACTTCATGAGAATTACATATGCCTGTCTGATGAGCCTTTGCTCCTCTTACAACTACACCATCTTCTCTTCTTTCTACAACTCTTAAGAACAAGTCCGGATCAGCCTGTTCACTTGGTGACAGTCCTCTATCTCCTTTAGGATCTGTCATAGCTCCATCTACTGTTAAATCCTTATCTTGAACATATGCTAAAAACTTCTTGAAATTTTCAAAGTAATTAGTATTGTATTGCTTGTCTATTTCAAAACTAGTGCTGTATACAGCATTAAATGCATCCATACCAACACATCTTTGGAAACAAGCCGCAGTTTTTTGTCCGCACAATCTCTGCATTTTAACTTTTTTCACTAGATCTTCACTGCTTTGATGCAAGTTAGTGAATCTATTTATTTTTTCACCTGTTATATTTGACTTTACTGTCATTAAATCCTCATATTCAGGCTGCTTGGCTAAATCATAAGTCATCTTCACAGAATTTAAAGATGGACGAAGCACAGGATTATCCACTGGGTTGTCTATTTTTTCCCCCAGGTAATAAATATTTAATTTTAATTTACGTAAACTCTCTACATACTCTTCTCCAGTCATTAAAGACACAAAAATCATTCCCTTCATAAAATATATTTTTCATCGCACTATATTACATGAGCAATTTTCATGCCAACTTTTTATCCCGCCGCTTTGCCCCCTAATCCCCATAATATAATTATGACTTTGTTGCAATATTGCAACAAAAAGACCCTTATGTATACATAAGAGCCCTTTTCCCTGCCTATACTGTCAGTTATATATGTTGTATGCATAATTGCAACAAGTTTTACTTTTGCAACACATGCTTATTTTTATACTTTTTTCTCTTTCTTACTAAAGTGGATGCATCTATTCCCAGCTCTTTAGCAGCTCCTCTTACATTGCCGTGTTTCTCTAAAGAGCTTTCTATTATAGACTCTTCTAAGTTTTCCACAGCTTCTTTTAAAGTCAAATTTTTATTCCATACATCAGTAGTAGGTACACTGCTGTCCCATACTTCCTTAATAGGCAAATCACTCCTCAGTATTTTATCTCCTGTACTCATGATTATTACCCTCTCTATTATATTCTTTAATTCTCTTACATTTCCCGGCCATTTATATGTTTTAAAGGAGTCTACCGCTCCGGCAGTAATTACCTTATTAAAATCATACTTTTTATTAAATACACACATAAAATGACTTATGAGTGGCTCAATATCATCTTTTCTCTCTCTAAGGGGTAAAATTGTAATAGGCACTACATTTAACCTATAGTACAAATCCTCTCTAAAAGTTTTTTTCTCCACCATTTCTTCTAAATTTCTATTGGTTGCAGCAATTACCCTTACATCAATTTTAACAGTGTCCGTGCCGCCTACTTTTTTGATCTCCCCCTCTTGAAGTGCTCTTAGAAGCTTTACCTGCATATCAAGGGGAAGTTCTCCCACTTCATCTAAAAAAATAGTTCCTCCATCTGCCAGTTCAAAGAGTCCTATCTTTCCTTCTTTATTTGCACCAGTAAAAGCTCCCTTTTCATAACCAAAAAGTTCCGATTCTATAAGATTGTAAGGTATAGATCCACAGTCTATTTTTATAAAGCTTTTGCCGTTTCTGCTGCTGTTTTTATGTATATATTTGGCTACTTTTTCCTTGCCTACACCAGTTTCCCCAAGTAAAAGTACAGTAGTATCAACCTTTGCTACTTTTCGTGCCATTTCAAGTGTAGTGAGCATTTTTTCATCTTTTGCTATAATATCTGAAAATTTAAGAAGCTGCTTCTTCATTGCTTCCAGCTGAGAATAATATTTTTGAGTAAGTTCCCTATTTTTTTTCACCTGTTCTTTAAGCTCATAAAGCTCTGTAACATTTCTCACATTTGTAACTACCATTGTTATTTCTCCTATGTCATTAAAAATAGGACTACTTGAAACAACTGCGGTCTTGCCAGTTTTAAATTTCTGTTCTATGGTAACATTTTTCCCACTTTCAAGAACCATAAGAGTACAGGATTTAGAGATATACTTGTTATTTTCAAGGTATCTCATATTCTTTCCTATCATAGCGCTTCTCTCTATTCCGGTAATTTTCTCATAGGATTTATTTAAAAATATAGTATTTGCCTCCCCATCAGTTATATATATACCATCATAAGAATTCTCAATGATTTGGTACAATTGTTTTATTGTAGATTCTAAATCCTTTACATCCCCATTGCTTACACCCTCAAAGCCCAATAACCCCTTATTTTTCATATTACAATCCCCTTTCAAAATTACAAAATACAACAGAGATTTTTTAAATTCACCATAGTTAGTGACTATATAACATTCTCGTATAATATAATTATAACCAAATAACATGAAAAATTATATTATTGATAATAACTATTGTCTATTATAAAATATAACATAGTGTATTAAATAATTTAAAGGGATTTGTAACTACAGTGTTATTTTACAAAGTTCTAATTCGTGTAAAACCCTGCAGGTAAAAAACTTAAGAAATACTATTGCCGGAGAGCCATTTAAGTAGCCAGTTGAAGCTCACCTAAGTTTACATATTGGGTACCTTATTGTATATAAAAGCTATAAAATGTTTCATTGCTTCTGTTAAATATTTGTTTTTATGATATATGATTTTAAACTTCCTCTTAAATTTAATGCCTTTAACAGGTACTTCATAAAGGATTTTGGAAGCTAATTCATTTATTACTGAATGTCTGGAAATGACTGAAACTCCTAATCCTTCTGCAACTGCAATTTTGATAGTATCAGTATTATTACAGGTCCAAGCTGTTTGCCATGTCAAATAGTTTTCTAGCATTTTATCCTCAAATGTTTTACGGGTTCCACTTCCCTTTTCTCGAACAATAAATTTTTCTTTTTGAAGTTCATTAGGCTCAACATAAGACAGCTTTGCAAATCTATGATTACACCCACAAATAAGTATAAGTTCATCATCCATAAATGGTCTGTTTAAAATATCTGGATTTGTTGTCTCTCCTTCTACAAGTGCTATATCAATTTCATCGTGAAGAAGCATTTTTTCAATATTTCTAGTATTTTCCTCATGTACTTTTATATCAATTTTAGAATTTGCTTTTTGAAAATACGAAACAAGTTTAGGTAATACATAAGCTCCGACAGTAACACTTGCCCCAATGCGTATAGAACTATACTGCTGCAAGGTTTTCATGTCATTTTCTAATTCTGTGTTTAACTTAATGATGTACCTGGCATAGCTCAGCACTTTTTCTCCTGCCTGAGTTATGTAAAGTTTTTTTGATAATCGTTCAAAAAGCCGCACGCCATAGTGGCTTTCAAGTTCAGAAATTGCCTGACTAACTGCTGACTGAGATATGAAAAGTGCTTGAGAAGCCTTAGTCATGTTCATTTTATCGCATACAGCAACAAATATATTAAAGTGTCTTAAAGTCATAATACTCCGCTCCTTATACATTAGTATATACTTATTATAATAATAATATAATAATATTTTACTTACATAATATCAAGGTGTATGATGAAAAACAGACAGGAGGAAGATATTATGGAAAAAATAATTAATAAGTTACCAGGAATTATACTTGCACTAATTATAGCAATTCCGGCATGGCTGATTGGAAATGCTTTTCCTATTGTAGGTAGTCCTGTGCTTGGAATTTTATTTGGTATGATTTTGGCATTCTGGAAAAGGCCAATTTATTTTAATGAAGGTATAACCTTCACTGCAAAAAAATTACTTCAGTATTCCATTATTCTTATAGGATTTGGCATGAATCTTTTTAATGTTTTTAAAGTGGGAAAACAAACAATTGTTTTAATGATTTTTACACTGTCAGCAGCATTTATTACTGCTTATCTTATAGGTAAATTATTAAAAATAAATGAAAAAACAACAACCCTCATTGCTGTTGGTTCTTCTATATGTGGTGGTTCTGCTATTGCAGCAACAGCTCCAGTTATTAACGCAAGTGAACAAGAAGTTGCCCATTCTATATCAACTATATTTCTTTTTAATGCTATTGCTGCTTTTTTATTTCCATTGCTGGGACACTTATTGGGTATGAGTAATCAATGTTTTGGACTTTGGAGTGGAACAGCTGTTAATGATACTTCATCTGTGGTAGCTGCTGGTTATTCTTACAGTAATGCAGCCGGCAATCTTGCAGTTATAGTAAAACTCACAAGAACCTTGGCAATTGTTCCAATTACGCTAGCATTGGCTGTCTATACTTCCAAAAAGGAAGCTAAAAGTGAAAATGGCTCTTATAGTGTAAGTAAAATATTTCCTTGGTTCGTACTTGCCTTTGCAGCTGCATCAGTAATTAATACATTTATTTCTCTACCAGTTGTAATTACTAAATTTTTATTACAGAGTGGAAAGTTCGTCATTGTAATGGCAATGGTATCTGTAGGACTAAATACTAATATTGTACAACTTGTAAAAAGTGGTATGAGACCAATTCTATTAGGCTTTACATGCTGGGTAATTTTAGCCCTTACTTCACTTGGAGTTCAACATTTTATAATGAGAATTTTTTAAGAGTTTATAAGTGTATTAAGCTATATAATTAATGCACTTTACTCATGTTCTCTCAGCCTCTCCACAAGAGGATCTTTCCAGTAATGATATCTTATCTCTGGTAGTATTTGTTATTTTTATAATTGTTGGTATGTATTAATTCAACAAAAATGATATATGGTTTTTATAAATTAATTTTCAGTTTTATGTTGTATAAATTGCTTTTTTTTACTATAATAATTAAAACTACTGCTAAAGGATAGGAGTGATCATTATGTCTTATGTTGATTCCGTACTGGAAGAACTCATTAAAAAAGATGCCTCGCAAAAAGAGTTTATTCAAGCTGTCACGGAAGTTCTGAATTCTATTAGACCTGTAATTGATTCTAACAGCCACTTTAAAGAGATGGGACTTTTGGAACGTATAGTGGAGCCGGAACGGGCTTTGATGTTCCGTGTACCTTGGGTGGATGATAACAAAAAAATAAGGGTAAACCGTGGATTTCGTGTGCAATTCAACAGTGCCATTGGCCCTTATAAGGGAGGACTTCGTTTTCACCCTTCTGTTAATCTCAGTATTATCAAATTTCTTGGTTTTGAGCAGATCTTTAAAAATTCGCTAACTGGTATGCCTATCGGAGGCGGTAAAGGCGGTGCAGATTTTGATCCCAAAGGTAAATCCGACCATGAAATAATGGTATTTTGTCAGAGTTTCATGACTGAACTCTTTCATCATATAGGACCAGATACAGATGTGCCTGCTGGTGATATTGGTGTTGGAAGCCGTGAAATTGGATATCTTTATGGTCAGTATAAAAGACTAACTAATCGTTTTCATGGTGTTTTAACTGGTAAAGGGTTAACTTACGGGGGATCATTAGCCCGCACCCAGGCAACCGGTTATGGTGTAATTTATTTCGCAGAAGAAATGCTGAAAATTAAAAGCGATTCCATTAAAAACAAGAAAATTACTATTTCAGGTTCAGGTAATGTAGCTATCTATGCTGCTGAAAAAGCCACTGCATTAAATGGGAAAGTCATAGCTCTTAGTGATTCCACAGGTTGGATATATGATAAAGAAGGGGTAAATTTAGAAACAGTGAAAAAAATCAAGCTGGTTAACCACGGCCGTCTCAGAGATTATGTATCCATTCACAAAAATGCAGAATATCACCAAGGTAAAGGTATATGGTCCATTCCTTGTGATATTGCCCTGCCTTGTGCCACACAAAATGAACTGGATGCAAAAGATGCCTCAACTCTCATTAAAAATGGTGTAAAAATGGTTGTTGAAGGTGCAAATATGCCTATAACCATTGAGGCTGTACAACTTTTACAAAGTGAAGGAATACTCTATGCCCCTGGAAAAGCGGCCAATGCCGGCGGAGTGGCCACTTCTGCACTGGAAATGAGTCAAAATTCCATCCGTACAAGCTGGACTTTTTATGAAGTTGATACCCGCCTGCGCCACATTATGTCCAGCATTCATGAGCGTACCTACGATGCAGCAAAAACTTATGGTCACAAAGGAAACTATTTAGTCGGTGCCAATATAGTCGGCTTTCTAAAAGTAGCAGAAGCTATGATGGAGCAGGGAATAGTTTAATTTTAAAAGCAGCTATTACTGCTTGCAGTGATAGCTACTTTTCATAAATTACCTTTCCAACTTCTTTCCTCAACTTATCTAATAACTCTTTAATTACAGGATAGTATTTTTGCTTTATAAGCTGTTCAGCCTTTAAAGCAGCTTCTTCTTCATAAGTATGTGCCATTAAATTTCTTTTATTCAATGCATCAATCCATACATGACCATCTGTAATCAACTCAATTTGAAAGGCTGTTTGTATAGTTCCCCTAGGACTTTTTACCTGGAATCCTTCATGTTCTAAATAATCTTTCATAGTTTTCCATGCCAATTCAAAAGTGTATTCAAAACACTGTATTAATCCTTGGACTTCAAACTTATTAAGTTCACCTTTTTCTATAAATTCCATTAATTGAAATACAGCTTTATTATAATTAGAAAATCTTTGTTTCCAACGTATATCATCACTCAACTATGAATACTCACCCCTTTAAACACCATTATTTCTATTTCCTTTATTATATCACAAAAAAGAACAGATCCTTTTAAAAAATAATACGGTAAAACTTAACCAAATTATATCAAAGTTTAAAATTTTTTAGCAAATAGATAGGGCAAAATGCTTGAATGTAAGCATTTTGCCTTATCTTATATAGATACGTATTTTTCCACTTTCAGTTCAATTTTATTTTGAATTGAAGACAGCACCGTACAAAATATTAAATATATAAATGCAGCTTCACTATATAGCCACAAAGGTTCATAGGTTGATGCTGTTATTCTTTGTGCCACCTGAAACATTTCAGTTAAGGTAATACTGGCAGCAAGTGAAGTATCCTTAACCAGTGATATAAAAGAATTAGACAGAGGCGGTACAGAAACCCGTACTGCCTGAGGCAAAATAATACGTCGGATTACTTGAATATTAGTCATGCCTATAGAAAATGCCGCCTCCCATTGACCTTTAGGTATTGATAAAATAGCAGCCCTAATTATTTCAGAATTATACGCTCCCACGCTCAATGTAAATCCAATAATAGCTGCAGGCAGTGGATCCATTGTTATACCTACCGCTGGCAACCCGTAAAATATGATAAATAATTGAACTAATAAGGGAGTTCCCCTTATAATCCATACATAAAAACGTGCCACTAATACAAAAGGTTTAACATTTGATATACGAGCTAAAGCTGTTATTAATGCAAGAACTAACCCCAAAATAAACGATTCTAATGTAAGTGGTACAGTAAATTGAATGCCTGCTTTTAACAAAGGGAAAAAAGAATCTTGTAATATTTGTATTATTCTTATTGCTCCATCACTTATATGCATATTATCACCCTATCACTATTTGGATACATCGGAATTAAACCATTTATTAGATATTTTTAGAAAAGTTCCATCTGACTTCATATCAGCTAATGCCTTGTTTACGGCATCTACCAATTCTTTATTTCCTTTTCTAAACATAATTCCATTGGAAGCTGCATCTGGTTGTTCATCCACTACCTTCACTGCTATATCTGGTTTTTGCTTTTTTAAATCTAAAAAAGATATATTATCATTAATAGTTGCATCTGCACGTTTGGAAAGTATTAAATCAATGGACTGATTAAATCCGTCATCTTGTACAACCTCCGCATTATAAGATTTAGCAAGTTCAGCATAATTACTAGTTAATGTTTGTGCGGATTTTTTACCTTTTAAATCTTCAAACTTCTTAATATCTTCATTGTCCTTAGCAACTATAAGCGCTCCCTTTGTAACTATATACGGAGTTGAAAAATCATACTTTTTCTGACGTTCTGGCTTTATTCCAACCTCATTAACTATAATGTCAAACCTTTTAGCATCTAATCCAGCAAATATTCCATCCCATTTTGTTTCAACAAATTCAGCTTTTACACCTAAACGTTTGGCCACTTCTTCTGCTATTTCCACATCAAAACCAGTTAACTTTCCGTTTTTATCGTGAAATGTAAATGGCGAATAAGTTCCTTCAGTACCAATTTTTATTACTCCATCTTTTTTTATTTTGGATAATAAATTATTATCACTGGTTTGATTAGCTGTGGATTTATTGTCATCTTTACTAGATGCACATCCTGTAACAGCTACAGCAAATATTAATAAAACGCTAATTAATAGACCAATTTTTCTCATGGTTATACCCCCTATAAATTAATAATAATTATTTACTTTAAAATTTTTGTAATACTGCAATATGAATTTAAGTTTCATAATTTAGTTAAATTGAACCTGTTCTAAAAATTTTATAGTTCGCGGATTCTTAGGATTATCGAATACCTCCTCTGGAGTTCCTTGCTCTACTATATTTCCACTATCCATAAACATGACTCTATCTGCTGCTTCTTTAGCAAATCTCATTTCGTGAGTTACAATAATCATTGTGGTATCCCTTTCAGCAAGCTTTTTTATAACATCCAGTACTTCTCCAACCAATTCAGGATCTAAAGCAGATGTAGGTTCATCAAATAACATTATATCCGGATTCACAGCCATAGCTCTGCCTATACCAACTCTTTGCTGCTGACCGCCTGATAACTTCGATGGGTAACAATCTCTTTTATCCACCAGTCCAACCTGTCTTAATATATCCATTGCTATCTTCTCCGCTTCAATTTTATTTAATTTTTTTACTATAGTTAAATGTTCCATAATATTTTCTATTGCCGTTTTATTATTAAAGAGATTATAACTTTGAAATACCATAGATGTATGCTTCCTCAATTCATGTATTTGCTTTTTAGTTATTTGTTCAAAATCTATTTTTAATTTTCCTATTTCTATGGTACCTTTGTCTGGAGTTTCTAAATAATTTATGCATCTTAACAAAGTTGATTTTCCTGTACCAGAAGGGCCTATTATTGCAATAACCTCCCCCTTTTTTATTTCTAGGTCAATACCCTTTAAAACTGTAAGTTCACTAAACTTCTTGTATAAATTTTTAACTTTTATCATTTCATAAAACAACCTCCCTTTCAATTGGTTTAAAATAAAAAAGCTATTTTTCTTAAACAAGAAAAATAGCTTTTAACATCCCAAATTAATTTATAAAATGGCCACTTTTCTCATCTTTCAGAGTATAAAATAACTCTGCAGGAATTAACACCGATACATATTAAAATAAATGCCGGTTGTTGGGTTTCATAGGGCCAGTCCCTCCACCTCTCTTGATAAGAACCTAGTTTATTAATTTTTTAATATTTCACATTACTTGTGCTTTACACATTATACTAATTATATTCTTATGTGTCAATTATTAAATAGCAAAATCATAAACCTTTAAAATAAAATTATTTAAAAAATGTATTGACATTATATAAAAATATATTTATAATACTACGTAAATATTACTGAACATATTAAATTGATTGGTTTTTATTATATGTGAGGGTTGCTAAAATAAAATTTAATAGAATCATAGATCAAATAAGTATGTGTTGATATTTAGTTGACCAGAAAAACTGGAAGCTAAATTTTATTCTTACATTTTGTAAGAGTAAAATTTAGCTTTTTTTAATTAGTACATTGTAATTATTTTTTTTACAATACTTTTTTCAAAAACGAAAAAAGTAATTGTTAAAAATTATTACAGTACAAATAACAGATATGATATATAGAATAAAAAGTCGAAAAACAATAGATCTTCATAGTGTATTAAGTTTTTTAAAATACTTATTTCAAAAATGAAAAAAGTATTCATTAAATTCTATCAATGTAAGAGGTGTACCAGTGAGAGATAATTCCAATATACTAAAAAGTTTAAGCTTTGAAGAAAAAAAAATATTTAATTTGCTTCAGAAAAATGGACATTTATCTAAAAATGAAATTTCGTCTATGACAAATATTAAATTGACCACATTAAAGTATGTTATGGAACCTTTAGAAAAAAGCAAAATAGTAGTTGAAAGTTGTATAGGAGAATCTACAGGCGGGAGAAGGCCAATTTTGTATGATATAAACGTAAATGATTTTTATATTATAGGCATTGATATATCAATACTCTATACTCAGGTAGTTATTACAAATTTAAAAATGAAAATTTTGTATAAGGAACTATTTCATATGGATGAGTCTTGTACTCCTTGTGAAACTGTAAAAAAAATAGTAGAAATTGTCAACAGAGCTTATGCAGACCTAAACTTGAGTCATATGAAACTCTTAGGCATAGGAGTAGGATCTGTTGGACCTTTAGATATAAAAAATGGGATCATAAAAAACCCGGTTGACTTTTTTGCAGATAGTTGGACTAACGTACCCATAAAAGAAATGTTAGAGGAAAAATTAAAATGCCCTGTTATAGTTGAAAATGGTGCAAATGCAGCAGTTGCTGCAGAATATTTTTACGGTGTGGGAAAAGGAATCGAAAATATTGCTTTTTTTAATTGTGGTATTGGAATAAGAACAGGAACAATTTCCTCAGGAAATCTTATAAGAACAATAAATGACGAAGAAGAAGCCTTTGGACACATGACAGTTGACATTGATGGTGAACAGTGTAAGTGCGGAAATTATGGCTGCTTAGAATGTTATTCCACCATCAAGGCAATAATAAAAAACATTTCCCGAAAAATCAAAAAAGGTAGACATACCATTATAAATAAATCTGTAGAAGAGATTGATTATAACGATGTTTGTTTAGCAGCTGAGATGGGTGATGAGCTATCAATAGATATAATTACAGATGCTGCATTGATTTTGGGAGCAGGTCTATCTAATTATATAAAATTATTAAGTCCTAAATTGGTTATATTAACAGGACCTTTAATAATAAAATCAAAACTTTTTTATGATGTTTGCATTAATAGTACATTGAAAAATTTAAATTCTACCAAAAGTAAAAATGTAATTTTTAACCGCTGCGGGTATTTCAGTGGTGATGCCATATCAATAGGTGCTTCAGCTATGGTAATTGAGAAATGCTTAGAAAATGAAATATAATTTCTGCTAAAAGAGTTGAAAAATGGAGTGGATTAACACTTGTATAACCCTGCAAGTGATTATTATTCATATTTATTATTAAGGAGGTAGTAAAAATGTCAAAAAGTTCAAGGAAAATAATGCTAAGGTTATTAATCCTGACACTGATCGGAACATTTTTCGTGGGATGTTCCAATAATCAGCAAAATGGTAGTACTAATTCGAAAAAGGAGGTGGTAAAAATCGCTATAGGATATCAAACAGTCACTTCTCAAACTTGGGGAGCATTAATTATAAAAAATAAAAAACTCTATGAAAAGTATTTAGAAGAAAAATACCCCAACAAAGAATTTCAAATTGAATGGTTTAATGCCCAGTCAGGACCACCACTAACTAACAATATGGTAGCAGGAAAACTTCAATTTGCATTTATGGGAGACATGCCAATACTTATTAACGGAGAAAAAGGACAAACATCTCAAAATTATAAGTCAGTATTCCTAGCTTTTGATGGAAAGGGAGAGAAAGGAAAGAATCAGGCAATCTTAATACCAAAGGATAGCAAAATTACTTCAGTTAAAGATCTAGTAGGAAAAAATGTATCTGTACCTTTAGGTTCCAGTGCACACCGCATGCTGCTTAATGAATTAGACAAATACGGAATAACTGATAAGGTTAATATCTTAAATCAAGATGTTACCGTTGGAATGACTAACATAGAACAAAATAAAATAGATGCCCATGCTTCTTGGGAGCCATTCCCAAGCCTTATAGAAAATAAAGGAATTGGAAAGGTACTAGTAGATGGCAGTGATACAAATATAGATTATTTAGATGGAGTTGTTGCAGATAGAACATGGGTAGAAAAAAATAAAGATTATACAATAGCACTTTTAAAAGCATTGACAGAAGCCCATAAATATATAAGAGAAAACCCTGAAGATGCAGCTAAAATATTTGCAGAAGAAAGTAAATATCCAGTAGATGTGACAAAAAACATCGTTAAGAATATAAGATTTGATTCTGTTATATATGATAAGGATAAAGTTACTTTAGAAGGCAGTAAGGATTTCTTAAAAAAGCTAAATAAAATTAAGGATGTAGATTTAGATAAATTTATTGATGATGAATATATAAAACAAGCATATAAAGAATCTAATCTTCAATATCCAAGTACAGATTCACTAAAAGGTGATTGGCAGCCTTTAAAATAAAGGAGATGACAATATATGAAAGAAAATACTACTTCTTATTCTAAAATGAAAAAGATATTATGCAAAGTATTTTCAATTTTGGTATTCATTATTGTATGGCAGCTATTGGTTAATTTAAATATAAAAAGACCATTAATGTTTGGAAATTTACCATCACCATTAGATGTTTTTCGAACTCTTAAAACAATCATAATTCAGAAAGAATTTTACCTGCATGCTTTATACAGCTGCATAAGAATTTTTATAGGCTGCATCGTAGCACTTCCCATAGCAGTAATATTTGGATTCTTAATTGGGTTAACCAAATTTGGAGAAAACTTTATACTGCCTATTTTCGATATGCTAAGACCTATTCCCCAAATTGCCTGGATTCCTATAGCAATATTAACATTTCCATCTGTAGAAGGAAGTATTATTTTTATAACTTTCTTAGGAGCATTCTTTCCCATACTAGTTAATACCATTGCGGGAACACAAGCTGTTAATTCACTATTAATAGAAGCCGCAAAAAGTATGCATGCAAGCAAATGGCAGTTAATAAGATATGTATCTTTTCCAAGTGCTGTTCCTAATATTTTTACTGGACTTACCATAGGTATCGGAAGTTCCTGGATGAGTGTTATAGCTGCTGAGATGATATCGGGCAAATATGGAATAGGATACTATACCTGGACTTCATATACTTTAATGGAGTATCCCGAAACAATAATAGGTATGATAACCATTGGTGCTATAGGAGCAATATGCTTTTCTCTGGTGAGGAAATTAGAAAAAAGCATACTGATGTGGCGTGAATAATGGAGGTGAAGAGTTTGACAATTAAAGTTAATAATGTTTCTAAGGTATATAAAATTAGAGGAAAAAAGGAAGTCTTGGTATTAGAAGATGTAAATTTAACAGTTAATACAGATGAATTTATATGCATTTTAGGCCCTTCAGGCTGTGGAAAAAGCACATTACTAAGAATAATTGCAGGACTTGATTCATCCACAGAAGGAATTGTTCAAATAGATGAACAAACTATAACTAAACCAAGTAGAAATAGTTCTGTAGTTTTTCAAGACTATGCATTATTTCCCTGGAGAACTGTTGTACAAAATGTAGAATTTGGACTCATATTAAAAAAAGTGTCACGAAAAAAAGCTAGAGAAAAAGCATTAAAATACTTACATATTGTTAATATGAGTGAATTTAAAGATCAATATATACACCAATTATCTGGAGGAATGAAACAAAGAGTGGCTATTGCAAGAGCTTTGGTAATGGAACCTAAAATTCTTTTAATGGATGAACCCTTTGGTGCATTGGACACATTTACCAGAATTCAGCTGCAAGACGAGCTAATTAACATATGCAAAAACAGAGTACTAAGTGTGGTATTTGTTACACATGACATTGATGAAGCTATTTATCTAGGAGATAAAATTGCCATTATGAAATCTAATCCAGGTAACATAAATTCCTTAGTAGAAATCCCATTAACCAAACCAAGAAATCGAACAGATTACAATTTTACACATTATAGGAATCTCATATACAAAGAATTTTCATTAGTAAAAGAATTTGAACCTGAATATAATATTTAACTTTGGGAGGTTGAGAAAATAATGAATTTAGAAATTATAAATGCTGATGTAGTTATTCTAGGCGGTGGAAGTGCTGGCACAATTGCAGCAATTAAGGCAAAAGAAAAAAATCCTGATGCCTTTGTAATAGTGTTAGACAAAGGACCCATAGAAACTTCTGGAGCAATAGGAAGAGGAATGGATGCCCTTAACATTGTAGCATCCCCTGGATACTCTACACCAGAAAATGTTGTAGAGGCTCTAACCAAGGTTACTGAAGGCGTTTTAGATCAAGAAACAGCTTATGTACTTGGAGAAAAAAGTTTTCAGGTAATAAAAGATTTAGAAGACTATACAGAAAGAAAACCTGGAGACTTGTTTCCAATTGATAAAAATGGAAATTATAAAGTGAACTACCTCCATCCCGTAGATCACCCATTATATCTTGCAATGGATGGAGAGGATATAAAAAGAGGACTAGCCAAAAGAGTTAGGGATTTAGGAGTTAGAGTTTTCGATTTCACACCAGCTGTAAAATTATTTACAACCGACGGACAGGTTTCAGGTATACTTGCATTTAATATTCGAACAGGACAAAAACATCTAATAAAAACCCCTACAGTAATCCTTACAGCAGGAGCAGTAGGTAAATTCGGATTGCCAAGAGATGGATATTTAAGTGGATTATATGAATTTCCAGGAAATACAGGAGAAGGGTATTCACTAGCATACCAAGCTGGAGCTAAATTAATCAATCTGGAATGCTTTCAAACTAATCTTTTAATGAAGGATTTTAATGGACCAGCCTGTGGATATGTTGTAATACCAAGGGGTGGTTATGGAGTAAACGCATTAGGCAAAAAATATTGGACACACGGTTATTGGTCAGGAGATATGTTTTTAGCTGTTTGGCGTGAGTTTATAGAAGGAAGAGGTCCTGTGTATCTAAAAATGGATCATCTTCCAGAAGAAACAATAGAAGGATTGGAAAAAATCCTCTGGGGAACAGAAAGGACAACTCGAGGTTTGTTCCATGAGCAAAGAGGAGAAGACTATAGAAAATGGGATTCAGTAGAACAAGGGATGGAAGAAATCACTTTATGTAGTGGTCATAGTATGTCAGGAATAAAGGTCAATAAATATGCAGAAACCAGCATACCAGGACTATATGCAGCTGGAGATTGCGCAGCAGTTCCACATCAATATCTTACTGGAGCATTTGTATTTGGCAGTATAGCCGGCCAGCGTGCAGTGGAATATGCAAAGTCACATAAGGCAAAAGAAATAAATGTAGATTTAAAAGAAGTTATTGAAGAAATAGAAAGTCCTATAAAATTAGAAACTGGATTATCAGCTCAAGATGTTGAATATAAAATCAGATCTAAAATAAGCCAATACCTGACACCGCCAAAAAGTGATCCACTTATGAAAAAATTGCTTTGGTGGATTGATAGAATAAGAAGAGAAGATATACCTAGAATAAAAGTTGATGACTATCACAATCTTATAAAGGTTACTGAAGTTAAAAGCATTTTAGATTGTGCAGAAATGGCAGCAAAAGCTTCACTATATAGAACAGAAAGCAGATGGGGACTTGGACATTATCGCTTGGCATATCCTCAAAGAGACAGCCAGTGGAATAATAAATGGGTAGTAATACAAAAAAATCAAGAAACTAAAGAAATGGCATTATTTAAGGAAGCCGTTCCACCACATAAATGGAAATTTGAAGAAAGACTAGAATATGAATATCCAGCATTTAATTTAAATATAGGAAAGGGATATATCCCTCCTGAAAATGACAATAGAGATTCTTGGATAGAAGAAAAAGTCAAAAGAGAAGGATTCGTCATTCCTAAGAGAATTATTCCAGGAGGTAACGAAAATGAGTAAAAACACTAAAAGGAGTTATCAATGGATAAGCTTTAATAAGGATAAGTGCATTTCATGTAATAAATGCGTTAATTATTGTCCTAGAGATGTTTTAAGACTTGAAGAAGATGGAATACCTTTCATGAAATATAAAGATGACTGCTGGTATTGTGATATATGTTCATATATTTGTCCTAAAGGTGCTATTAAATTAGAAGAAGTTCCATATTTAATAAAATAATAGAGCCTATAAAAATAATGAGTTCCCTCCTATTATATATGACGAATAATTGCCAAGTAAATTGGCAAACTATAAAAAAATGTATTTTAGGAGGGAAATAAAATGTTAAAAAAGAATATTAAAATAATATCTGCTCTAACTATTTTAGCTTCATTAAATATTAACTGCATGACGGTTAATGCTTCATCAGCAAAAAATATATCTACAGCAAATGAAATTACCACACCATCAAAAAATAATGCGCGTAAACATTTGGACTATAAGTCCCGTCTTGATGAACTGGTAAAAAATAATGTGATAACTGCCAAACAAGAAAATGCAGCACTGGACTTAATAAAACCCAATGATTTTCATGAATTTATGAAGGAAAAGCATAAGTGTTCAAAAAATAAATTAGACAATCTAGTTAAAAACGGTACTTTAACCAAAGAACAGGAATCTTCCATAAAGGAAATAATCTCCTTTTCCAAAAAACAAGGAAAAAACTTTAGGGGTTCTTTTAATAATGGATTGGATGAATTGGTGAATAATAAAACTATAACTAAACAACAAAAGACAGAAGTAGAAAATTTATTTCGCTCCTGTAGAAAAGAACATATTGAGAATGTAAATGCATTTTTTAAACAAAAATTTGATACCCTTGTAAAGAATGGAACAATAACACAAAAACAGGAAGAAGCCATGATTAAAAGTTTAATGCCATTTAAGCATAATTCATAGCAATGTTCTCCAGGGGTTAGTCCCATAGCCATCAACCTAAATAGTAACAATGGTTGAGGCTTTTTTTATGCATATTTATTAATAAGAAAAGGAAAACAGAACAAATTATCTACTCTGTTTTCCTCAAAAATAGGCCACATTAAATTTCTGTTTAACACCATATTTG
Source organism: Candidatus Clostridium eludens (assembly GCF_045310515.1). Lineage (NCBI taxonomy): Bacteria > Bacillati > Bacillota > Clostridia > Eubacteriales > Clostridiaceae > Clostridium > Candidatus Clostridium eludens. The sequence continues at coordinate 40,654 of NZ_JBJHZX010000002.1, forward strand.
TATGAAATATCTCTTTTTCAATCTTATACTGCTGCTGTGGGCATGTAAACTACTTTTCAGGTACCTGGCTGAAACGATTCAAATAGTTGAATTGGTTCTTCAACTTCAGGAGAATTGTATAATTCAAATGGATCTATATCTAAACATTCACTCTCATCGTAATTTCCATTTAAATCCCAAGCTAGTGTACCATTCAAAACAGTACATTTTTTCATAAACATAGTTTTATCCTTAATCTGATTAAAAATGCCTTTGTTAACTAACTCTGATGCGTCAAATAACTTTATTGCTCCATCATCAAAGTAAATGTAGACTTCGTATTCATTAGTTGGTATTACTTGTATTACCTCTGGAAAATAATCCATACAATTTCCCCCTTTATGATAAAGGTTCTATCTTATTTAATTTTTGATGTGAACGGGATAACTCCCAATTTTGCATTAACTCATCTTTATGTATTTCTGCCCAGGCTAATACCAACTTTAATATGCTTATCAAATCTAATCCTGAATACCAGGTATTCTTGGTAAAGCATCAAATCCTTTTTGAAGCTCTTCATCGGTAGGGATATAGTCAGACATTTTATTTTCATTATATTGTATATATGCCTGCATATCAAAATAGCCTGTTCCTGTAAGGCCGAATAAAATTGTCTTTGCTTCTCCTGTTTCTTTACATTTAAGTGCTTCATCAATAGCCACCCGAATTGCATGAGAAGATTCTGGAGCAGGTAATATTGTTTCATATTTTGCAAATAATGCAGCAGCATCAAATATACTGGTTTGTTCCACAGCACGAGCTTCATCCATATATCCATCATGATAAAGCTTTGAAAGAACCGGACTCATGCCATGATAACGCAGCCCCCCTGCATGGTTATCAGAAGGAATAAATTCACATCCTAATGTATACATCTTTGCCAGTGGAGTGATTCTTCCCGTGTCACAAAAATCATAGGCATATTTTCCTCTAGTAAGTGATGGACAAGAAGCAGGTTCAACTGCTATAAAATAAGGATTAGCTTTTCCAGTTAACTTGTCCTGCATAAAAGGAGCAATAAGTCCTCCAAGATTAGATCCCCCACCAGCACAACCTATAACTATATCAGGATAAGCATCAATTTTTTCCATAGCTATCTTAGCTTCAAGGCCAATAATCGACTGGTGAAGAAGAACTTGATTAAGAACAGAACCCAAAACATAACGACAGTTTTCTGTTTTTACTGCATGTTCAATAGCTTCAGAAATAGCACAGCCAAGACTACCCCCTGTATTTGGATTCTTAGCAAGAATAGCACGTCCAGCTTCTGTTGTATCTGATGGACTCGGAATAACTTTTGCCCCAAAGGTTTGCATAATTGCCTTACGATAAGGCTTTTGCTGGGAAGATACCTTAACCATATAAACTGTTAGGGGTATTTCAAAATATGCACAAGCTTCAGATAAAGCTGTTCCCCATTGACCAGCTCCAGTTTCCGTAGTAAGGGAAGTAATTCCTTGTTTCTTTGCATAATAAACCTGTGCTACAGCAGAATTTAACTTATGACTGCCAGAAGTATTATTTCCCTCAAACTTATAGTAAATCTTTGCAGGTGTATCAAGTGCTTTTTCCAGATTATATGCCCGACAAAGAGGTGACGGACGATAAATTTTATAAAAATCAAGAACCTCATCTGGAATGTCTACATATCTAGTTTTGTCATCCATTTCTTGTTTTCCAAGTTCCTCACAGAATACAGCATATAAATCTTCAACTTTTGCAGGTTTCATGGTACCTGGGTTTATATAGGGATCATGTTGTTCTTTCATGTCAGCCCTAAGATTGTACCACTTACGTGGTATTTCCTCCTCTGACAAATAAACTCTATAAGGTATTTTATTCATTTATTCATAGCCTCCTTCAAATATAAACATTTTAGTTTTATTCAAGTTTCACTGCATAAAAGTATATAAAAAAGCCCTTGCCCCCCGGTAAAAGGGACAAGAGCTTATACTCCTGCGATACCACCCAAATTGGTAAAAAATCACCCACTCTTTTCATATACATAATAATATATGCTCAATTTATAACGGGTAGAGTTCCCGTCAGTGCCTACTTGGAAAAAATCCTTTCAGACTGCCTTCATAAGTCCATTCATCTAGATAAATGTTATCGCATTCCACCAAACTACGACTCTCTGAAAACATATAATTCTAGAATACTATTCTTATTCATCAGTTTATTTTCTATAATAAATAATAAATTAGAACTTTTAACTTGTCAATAAAATTTTGGAATGTTCAGGATTTGTCGACTAAGCTTCTACACTGCTTTTTTATGTATAAATGTTATTAATTTACTATAAAATTTATAGTAAATGAGATAAGACACAGCAATTCCTATAATACTTCCACTAAAATCTATTAAAACATCGCTGACTAAAGAAGATCTGCCTGGTACAAACATCTGGTGAAATTCATCAGTAACAGCATAAAACAAGCATATAAACATTATGTAAATAACAGCACTTTTTCCTTTAACATTAAAAGAAAATAGCAATACTGTTGTAATAATAGCTAAAACAATGTATTCAAAAGCATGGGCATTCTTTCTAAGAATTAAATTTAATTTCTCCATCCTATTTGTATTGGGAGAATTGTTAATTTTTTTATTATTATTGGCTCCACTTAAACTGTTACTTGAAATATTATTTTTCTGTGCAATTAGCTTTTTTACGTTTTTAACTTTATGATATTTATTAATAATACTATTTAATATGCTATTGCTTATTTTATTAGATGATGTGCCATTCTCAGATGAATTATAAAATATAAATCCCATCCACAGTAAACATAAAAAAATACATAATATTTTTTTCATTCTTTCGCCTTTCAAAGTTATACACTTATTTTATTTTTCATATGAAGTAAATATATTTGCCAAATTTACTTCAAGTCCCTCAAACAGCTTGCTTTTAATTATTTCACCTTTTTTGAAATTATCAGGTTCACCATATATCTCTTTATTTAATCTAAATATTTGTATGTCTTTATTTTTAGGGGAAACTATCCAGTATTCCTTAATTTCATTTAGTTGATATAAGTTTAATTTCTGTATATAATCTTTGGATGCAGTAGAATCTGATAAGATTTCTACTACTAAATCTGGATTTCCTATGCAGCCTTTTTTATCTAGCTTAGATTTATCACAAACAACAGATATATCTGGTTGTACTACACAATCCACCTTACTCTCATCATAATGCTGAACATTTTTTATCATTCTTACATCAAATGGAGACAAAAACACTTCGCACTTACCATCATCATCATTACCTTTAAAATATCTCATCAATTCAAAGGCTAAATTAGCTAAAATTCTTTGATGTTCTGTGCTAGGTGCTGCTTGTAAATAAGGCACTCCATATATTAGTTCATATCTATCTTCTGTATCCCATTTTAAGTATTCTTCATAGGTATATTGTTGGTTAAAGTTTGGAATCATAGTTAACCCCCCCCTTATGTACTCAATATGAGATTTTAAATTTTTATCATTTATATCTATTTTCATTATATCATATAAACATACTCCAGTATGTATTTCAAATCTCTCTCCAATAATCCGAACATTTTAAAGCTCCTTAATCAACTTTTCATAAAGTTTTTTTAGCTCAGGAAAATAAATCTGCACTATATCCTTAAGCATTTTCTCTTCGCCAATTTATCATCATAAGTGTGTACAGTCAAATTTCTATCTGCAAGAGCATCTATCCAAACATGTCCATCATCAATTAACCCTATTTGATAAGCTTGCTTGATTGTTCCCCTTGGGCTTTTTGTATATAATTCTTGTGCTTCTAGGTAATCCTTCATCTTCATTTTTCAATTGTATATCAAAAGGAGCATGAAATAATTCACATTCTTTGTCTCTAAAATAATTTCTTAACTCAGCTGTAAAATTAACTGAAACTCTCTGATGTATCGTAGATGGCGATGCTTGATTATATACTTGACCATCTACATATTCCAAATATTCTTCAGTATTACTATCTAGCTGCAGGAATTCTTCATAAGTTATTTTTTTAGATTGAGGTGTCAATGTTATATCACCTTATTTCTTTTATAAGTTCATATAAGAAATTATATCAAATATTCTGAAAATGTACTAGATAATATTTTTATAACTTCGCTAAATACACATTTATCAGCATAAAATTAGAACTTTTAATTTAGTTTGTCAATAAAATTTTTGTTTACTGACAGACAATATTATGGTAATATTTATTATAAAATATAAAATAATGTTATTTAGTACAAATTATGAGAGGAGAATTAGCTGCTACCATGAATATTCATAAAACAAATGAAATTGATCTTGGAATAATTTTGATTATTATATTAAGCGTATGTTTAGTTTTAGTATTGGTTTTTGGTCATATTAAAGACAAAAAGGATTCAGAAAGGTTAGCAATAGAAGCATCAAGGTATACTGCAGCAGCACTTGAAAATGCAGTGGTAACTATAATTGATAATGATGGTACAAACGAGTTTTTAACTAATGTTAAACCTATTCTAGATAAAAAGGAGTAAAAGCAAGCTTAGCAATAGTATCAAATGATGTTGGTGGAGAAGGATATTTAACAAAACAACAGCTATTAGATTTGCAAACAAGTGGATATGAAATGCTTTCACATACAAAGACTCATGATGAAAATATATTTAAAAATAATTTATCAAGTGTATCAGACTCAGACATAGATACAGAATTTAAAGATTCTCAACAATGGATGCTCAGTAATGGTTTAAGAGGTTATGATGTTATTGTATATCCTTGGGGAAATTTTGGAGATCAAGCACAAAGATATGAAAACATTGCAAAAAAATATTATAAATATGGTTTAAATGCAAGTGGAACTTATAATACTCCAACTACTGATAACATGTACTTATCAAGGCATGAAATAAATAAGACAGAAGATTTTAATACTGTTTTAAAACCAATTATAGATGAATGTATTTCATCCAAGGGATGGTTAATACTATCTACACATTCATATGATGATTCTGAATTTGATGTAAATTATTTTAGCACAGTTCTTGATTATATTAAACAGAATAATATACCTATTATGACATTTAGCCAAGCTGCTGAATATGAAAAAACTCATAATAATCAGTAAGTTAGTTTCCATAGAATACGAAGGGGATAAAGAAATATGGCTGATAATATTACAGCTGAATAATAACCTACTTAATTAGAATTTATGGGAACACACCTAGCTTTGTGTAAATCAACTCTGGGTACGTTCTCTTTATTTTTTGTCCACATTTTGTGCATATACCTCTGATGGCTGTGCGAAAAGTTTGCCTTAAGCCTGCTACTCTAAATCGCTTGTCTCTGGAAATTTATTGCTCTTCCCCTGAGGTCCTAGGAGGCAATTGGAAATTGGCTCCTTGCTAGTTGCGAAAGACTTGCCTTGAACTTATTGAGAACTTGAAGAGACCCACTTTAAGCTACCATTTCAGAATAATTTACAACAAATATTTCTGCTTTATTCTTCATAGCTTCTTCCACTATTTTTTCTAATTTCAATGCAATATTATTTTCAATAAAATATTCTCCACATTGTCTACATATATTTGCTGGTACACCTTTAATTATAATGATATGTCCATCCAGATCAACAATATGATTTACTTTTCCATCTATCATATTGGATTTACATAAAATGCAATTCATAATTTTTACCTCCTTCTAGTCTTTAAGTCTTCATACCATTCATCTTTATCAGGATAATAAGTAGTTATCATCCATACATATTCCTGACCTATAGCACATACAACATGAATTCCACTATTCTTATCCGTAAATCCTAAAACCAAACAACTTGGAAAGGGATAATCACTTTCATAGTATTCAATTATCTCTCCACTTATTATACAACCTAAAACATTCTTAATTTTAATTCCTCTCTGTTGCATTCTTGCAAGAATATGCCCTCGCCATTGTATTCTATTGTTTTTCACTAGGTTCCTTATATCATCTATATTAAAATCCATTAATGATTTTTCTCCCTTTTAACATCTAATAATATTATTATTGTACCAATTTCTTGTCATTTTTACACTAAATTTTATTAATTTAATTTTAACTTCGTTAAATACACATTTATCATCTCAAAAAAGTAATAAAGAGGAAAATATCTACTCTATTTTCCTCTTTATTTTATCTCCATTTTTTAACTTAGACTCTGACCTCATTGTGAATTTTTATCCACATTTTGTGCATATACCTCTGCAAACTATGGAAAAAGTTTGACTTAAACCTGCTACTCTAAACTACTTGTCTCTGGAAATTTATTGATCTTCCCCCGAGGTACTAGGAGGTAAGGAGGCAATTGGAAATTGACTCCTTGCTCCTTTGCGAAAGACTTTCCCTGAAGTTACTAGGAGTTTTGGAGTTCTTAACTCAAATACCTAGTTAAATCCTCCATTCTTTCTATATCCAAAATATTTTCAATAATTAAATTTAGTTCATCACTATTTGCTTTTTTAATTTTTTCATCAAAAGTTCTATCTGAATAATTGAATTTTCTGTTAACTAGCTTCAAAACTCTTTTTACATCCCTTAATCTAGCTTGTTCTCTTCCTTCTTCTCTTCCTTTTTTTATGCCCTGTTCTATACCCTCTTCCTTCACTCTTTCAAAAGTTTCTCTGATTGTTTTAGATATATTAGAAGTCATTCTTAATACCTCCCCTTTATTAGCGGTTAACACGCTCTCTAACTCTTCTCCTATAATATTCTTCAAGTCATCAGAAAGAGTAGTTCTTAGCCAATGTTTTAATATCATTTTTTCTTCTTCTGTTAACCTATCAAAATATAAAGCTATATCTTTTATTCTACTTATAAACTCCTCAAAGTCCACTTTCTGATCTAATAAAAATATGGCTGAAGATATGTTCCCGAGCTGTACCAACTCTTCTTTTTCATATTTGTTTATATCAAACAGTATATATTCAAAATCTATTATGTTATTTCCAAAGAGTTTACTCTTATTTATTATATTTTTAAATCTTCTCTCTACAGTCCATTTATACTCACCGTTATATAGCACTAGCGGAACTATAGCCGGTAACCTAAAATCCTTTCTCTTTACTTCACCTTTTTCAGTATTCTTTAAGAATTCTCTCCATATCTCTGCCATATACAAAAATAACCTTATAGGCATACTGTAATCTACTGAGGACTGAAATTCCAGCAATACATAAAACACAACTTCATTATCCCCCATATTTGCCTTATACACTATATCTGATTCTAACTCTTCATAATCCGATAATATATATGACTTATTTACTAGTTCTAAATTTTCTTCCCTTAACTCATCACTCCAGGAATTTTTCACAAAATTCTGAACTAAATTTATAAACACTTCTTTATTTGAAAATAAATCTTTATAACTCTTATCATGAATGTTATTTATATCTTTTTTAATATTCATCTTGACCTCTTTAAAATCCATTTAGTTTTTGTCTGGTTGTTATAATTTAATTATAACTTTTCCAACTATTATTATCAATAATCTCGATTTATCAATTTTATTCAATTTACAATTGATAATGCACAAATTAACAATTATAGAGGATTTTCTTCCTCTGCGCTCTAGAAAATCTAAAAAAATATAGAGTCATTGAAGCCTTGCTTCAATGACTCTGAATTTTAGATTTTTCGCAGAAAAATCATCATTTACTCTTAACTTTCAACTTCCAGGATCAAGTACTCCTTCAAGATGTCAAGAGCTTTTTTCTTTTTATAAACTGCTGTTCTATAAGCTATTCCCTTTTTTGCCGCATATTCTTTTAAGTCCTTTTCCAGTATATGATACCAGATTATTATATCCCTTTTTTCTTCAGGAAGTTTTTCAATAGCTTCCCAGAGCTTGATATTATACTGCCTTTTTATAAAATCTTCCTCAATATCTTCTGTAGATGGTATCATGTCTAGGAGTTCATTTCCCTGGCTGTTGCAGCTGTAGAGACTGCAGCAGCTGGGTTTTCTTGTATTATTCCTTATCTTCCAGTGAAAATTTTTCTTTACGGCACTTTTAGCATAAGCAGTAAAAGGATATTTTGAATTTATATCATAACTGCCGATTGCCTTTATAAGTGAAACTCTTCCTTCTTGTATCATGTCTTCCATGGTGTATCCATTTATATAAATAGATCTGCTTAGATTTATAATCATCCCATTAAAACTTTTACAGATCTCTTCTACTGCAATTTTATCACCATTTTTGGCCTTCTTCAGTAAATCTTCAAGGCGAGATATTTTGGATAAATCATAGCCTGTGCTGTCTGTGATTTCATGGCGTTTCTCCATTGCAGGGGCGCTTTTGAAATCATACATCATACTATTCTCTCCTTAAGTTTTATACTTAGGTTTATATTCTGTGAATTCTTTAGTAATTTTGCATTTAATTATTTATTCGTCTTCTAATATTGTATTATAAATTGCAATTCTTGTGCATATTTATTCAATAGACAATTGACAATTGGGAAGGATTTTCCTCATCCATGCTTCAGAAAATCTATATTATAGATTTTTCGTAGAAAAATCCTCCTTCACTGTCAATCGTCAATTGTCAATTATCAATTGTATTATTTAACTTCAAGTTCCGTAGTTGAACTTTCCAATATATGCGCTGAATCTACAGCTCGTAAATCTCCATTCTTTGAGGTAAATATATTTTTTGCAATAATAGTTTCCATGGCAATTTTTACTTCCTGCTCCGTTACATTGTCTTTCACATTAGAAACTCTTATAGAAGCCTTTTTGCCCTCTTCAGTTAAGAAACTCATAACTAATGCCTTACTCATATTTTTCACCACCCTCTTAAATTTAGAATCCAAAGTTTAAAGTTCAAATTTCAAATTTCAAATTCGGTAGATTTTCGGTTCATACCGAAAATCCTCATCCACTTTTCACTCTTAATTCTTAACTCTTAACTTTTCTAGTTTAAACATTTGTTATGGCACTTTCATCCTGTCTTACAATTTCATCTATGGTCTTTCCAAGAAGCTTTTCTATTTCCTTGGCAACATCGTAAATATCCTGAATAGGAGCAGTTATCTTTACATTTGAAAAACTCTCCTTTTTGATTATTTCTTTTCCCTGCGCATCCAGGCCGTCCTTGTAGCTTAATACTATAGAAGTTTCCAGTAAAGTTGAAGTTGCAGCCATTTAAATCCTCTCCCTTCACATAGTATATATGCAGTTTTTTAAAAATAGGCAAAAATAAAAAAGGTAAATACAGTGAAGTCTTTACCTTTTTGCACACACAATTATTTCTTTTTGCTTCTCTTCTTATGATTAATAGTTTTACGGTCTTCGTTATTATAGTAGTATTGATATTAATAACCATAATAGCCCTTTTCTCTTATTTCCAGTTTATTCAAAATAATACCCAATATATTGGCATTTACCTTCAGCAAAAGTTCCGAGGGATTTGGTGATCTTGTACCTGAAGTTAAAATATTTAAATTTTCCATTACAGTTTCTTGAACGGCTTCTTCAAATTTGACTCTTCCTACTAAAACATCAGATAATCCTTTTTCATTGGAAATAAAAAAGATTTTGTGTAACCGCAGCTTCCTCTCGTCACAGTCCACTAAAATGGTTTTGGCACCTGATTCTGCCATAACTACTGCCAAATTAGAACAAACGGCAGATTTTTCCTCTTCCGGACCGGAACTTGTAAGTACAATGGTCTGTATTTTTTATCAAAAAAAGAAAATTGAATATTGGTTCTCAAAGTTCTATAAGCTTCTGCAATAGGAACTTTAGGACTTTTTACGGTAACAATATTGGGTTTCTCCATTATCTTCACTCCATTTATATTTTAAATAATAACACTCTTACCTTTTTTAAAATTCAAATATACCGCTGTTTATTAAAATTTCTGCAGTACTTTTTACTTTTTTCCAAAAAATCCCTTTTATGCTTCCCGTATCTATTTGTAACAAACATCTTTCATCTAAAAACTCATTTATTTTAGAAGGCTTGTCTATAATATGCCTATACCTTTCAGGATGGGCTAAAATTGGACGTATTCCTATAACTTGAAGTTCATACACAATGTCTAAAGCATCCTTTGGCAGCACTGTCATAGGAAACTCTATGAGCATATAATCAGTTCCTTCAATACATTCTATTTTCCCTAATTTATAATTCTTAGGGGTATACTTGTCTAAAAATACTTCCTGACCCAAACCAATATCTACATCTATATTTTCTTCCTTTGCTAAAATTTTTACCTGCTGACCTAACTTCATTATGTCCTCATAACTATTTTCATAGTATCCCCTATAAAAATGTGGAGTTGCCACTATGGTTTTGATTCCATCCGATTCTGCAAGCTTAAGCATTTTCAGGGTTTCATCCATGGATTTTGAACCATCATCTACCCCCGGAAGTATGTGGCTATGTATATCTATCATAGTTTCACACCTTCCCTTCAAAGAACAAATATCAATCGCTAAATATCAACTATTGATGATTTTTCTACGAAAAATCTTCCTTCACTGTTCTTTATTCTTTGCTAATTGTTTTTTTATCTAAACTTCTCCCTTAGGTATTATGCCTATTACAGGCATATCTAAATACCTTGCTACATCTTCTTCTGTCTTATGGTATTGTCCATATATTCCAACATAAAAGAAAAGCCTATAGAAGCCATTAATCCAACAAAAAATGCTATGATCATATTCAATACTTTTTTAGGCTTTATAGGTTTGTCCGGAAACTGTGCCTTATCCATAACCTGTATATCTCCTCCCGTAGGGAATACCCTTTTAGATTCAGATATAAAAGAGTCCGATACTGCATTTACCATATTTACAGCCTCTTTAGGATCTTTGCTTTGCTCTGTCCTGTTATTTGTAAAATCTAGGTATTTTCTTGTGGTGTTGCAGAAATGTTCTTTTTAAGCTGCTCAACTCCTATAGTACCCTTTAGCTTATTACTTGTATTTTCCATAACAGTATTGGAAGATGCAATTTTAGCATAGGTTTTTACTAAATTTTGATACATCATTACATCATTATATTGGGATTGGGAACTGCTTTTATCATCACTTTTAGGCTTCCCCACAATTATAGTGGTACTTGCCTCGTAGGTAGGTTTTATTATGAAAAAACTTAAAATACCTGCCACCAAGATACACACCACTGTGACTATTGCAATAAGCATTCTTCTCTTTTTTAATATATAATAAAAGTCTCTAAGATCCATGGTTATTTCTTCTTCCATCTTATACCTTTCTCCCTTTATTTTTAATTAATTTCCTATCATATTTGCCAGTACGCTTACCTGAGAGGTGTCTACATTTGAAAATACAGCAGCCTTTAATCCTGCTTTTTCGGTTTGAGATAACTGTTTATAGGCAGCCTTAACACTGCTTTCCTCTGAGTATGGATTATAAGATGGGTCACTCATATTGCTTACAACCGATATCATCTGCAATATAACTGCCTTTTGTGCCCCGGTACTGACAGAAGCTGAAGCTGCATTTAACCCGCTGATTACTTTACTAAGCACCTGCTGCTTTTCACCAGAAACTGAATTAGCTGTACTGATACCATTGTTAGCTTTCTCTGTACCATTTTCATTTGCTTTAGAGACATTACTTCCATTATTGATTTTCGTAGATGAATTTGATTCCTTTATACTAGAAGAATTTCCTATAAAGTTTTTTATAGAGCTAAGTTTTCCCTTCAGCATGTCTTCAATGTTAAACTTTCTTTTTTCCAGTGTAACCAGAAGCTTTCCATTTTTCACGCTTACAGCAGTAATGCCTATGGGAAGTTCTTTAATATTGACTACTATGGAGCCCCCTTCAACAGCTGCCCCATTTTTTAACTTTTGGCTTAATTTTTTTAAAATATAGGATTTAGGTAGGGTTACCTTACCTGCTTTAAAATAATCAGGGGTATATTTGATTTTGCTATTTTCAAGAGAAATGCCACCCTGAGACCATAAAAATAAATTTATTCCTTTATAGCTGACAGGTGCATAAAACCTTATGCTGTCATCTTCAAGTTCTGCCTCTACTGATTTTACTGTCACATCGCCTTTTCTATATTCCTTAAAGTACAGTGCTACAATCTGATTTACCTCATCTTTTGTAAGTTCTGCAGTACTACCTTCACTCTGGGCTTTCATTATTTTGTCAAAGAGCTGTACTGAAAATTTATACTCAGGTGAGGTGTAGGATGAGTTCCAGAAAATGCGGTTTACAAAAATTCCCGCTATCAAAGCTAAAAGTATAATTATGAGTAAAATTACATTTCTTTTACTTTTTATTAATTTTTTCATATCTTTTCTCTCCAAAATTCTAAGACCATGTTTTAGCATTGTCTAGATTATTATAGATATTATGAAATTTATAGCTGCCAGGATAGACCCTGAAAGAATATCTCTTGATTATCTTAGTTAAATATATCATAAAGATTTTGTAAAATCAATGCAACCTTCATGGCAATTCCTCTAATTAACATTAATAGCTTGCAATTAATTAATATTCTAAAAAAAACAAATTTCTACATTTTGCTTGTATAGTTTTTTTTATATTCATGATAAAATTTAAATATATGCTTTATAAGGGAGATGTAAATTGATGGAAAAAATAATAGGAGCAGCTGCTGCTGCGGCCATGGTATTTTGTATATCCAATACAGCCTATGCCAAAACTACTTACAACGTAACAAGATTTGCAGGTTTAGACAGATATGAAACTTCTGCAAAAATTGCAAACAACTTTGAAGGTGAAACCTTGCAGAACATAATACTTGCCAGCGGAAAAGATTTTGCAGATGCACTGGGGGGAAGTGTTCTGTCTAAAAAGCATAATGCCCCAATACTTTTGTTAAATGACAATGTAAATGATAACTCCGATGCCATAGAATACATAAAAAATCATCTGGATAAAAATGGGGCTATCTACGCTCTAGGTGGCACTGCCTCCATAAGTGATGAGCTTTTAGATTACATAAAGCAGCTAGGATATACCAATATTACAAGGCTTGGGGGACAAAATAGATTTGACACCAATAAATCCGTAGTTAATTCCATGAATGTTGAAAAAGGGACTCCCATTGTTATTGCAAACGGATGGGGATTTGCAGATGCCTTAAGTATATCCAGCGCAGCTGCATCAAAGGGATATCCTATATTTATGACAGATGATGCTGCCCTTCCAGAGGAGACTAAAAGCCTTATTTCAAGCATTAATCCCGAACAGGTTTACATAATAGGTGGACAAGGTTCAGTAAAAGATAACGTAATAAGCCAACTGAAATCTTTAGTACCTTCTTTAAATGACAACAGCATAATAAGAGTGTGGGGACAGGACAGATATGAAACTTCACTAAATATATGTAAATATTTTGATTTAAGTGCAGATACAGCAGTACTAGCCAGCGGTGCCGACTTTCCTGATGCATTATCTGGAAGTGCCCTGGCTTCCAAGTTAAATGCACCTGTAATCCTTACAGATGGCAGTGATATATCCAATCAAAAGATTTTTATGGATGAAAAGGCATATAAAAATATATTTATTTTAGGCGGCATAGCTTCCATAGATTTACCTGTGGAGTATTTATTAAAGGCTCCCTCCGATGTATCACAACTTGAAAAGGACTATATAAATAATTTGAAAAATTACTGTGAGTCCTACAAAAGTAAAAGCAACACTTCTTCAAGCCAGTTGGCCCAGGTATATACCAATGCCACGAACATAATGACGAACCTGAATTCTGCTTCCAGTATTGATGAAATATCTGAGGATCTTAAACAATTAATTCAATCATTTCAGCAGGGCAGTTCCTATCTGTCTGTTTATAAAAACGACCTGACTTCACTAAGGGATGAGGTATCAAATCTTTCAATACCTGAGGGACTGGAAACTTTAAATAAACAGTATTTAGACAGTATAAATGCTGAAATCGAAGCTGTAAATACATCTTTAAATTATACAAATCAGTGCACGGATATACTTACTTCTCTTAAGGATGCAGTGGATAATTCAGATATAGATAAAATGGATACAGAGGCTAGTAAACTTCAGGATCTTAGCAAAGATGCAGAAAGTAATTTGGATATTGCAAATAAAGATAATGGAATAGACAGTTTGTATACCCAAATTACAACTTCTTTAAATAACTTAGGACAGTAATTTAAAAAGCCTTTTTCCCTGATTAGGAAAAGGGCTTTTTTAAAATTACAATAAAAACCACTTGATAATAAAGTTCTAATAGCCTATACAAGATGAACAAGGAGAGCCTTCTCTAAGGGGTGAGCTCTTTATATAAAAATCATACTCATCAACAATGTATTCATCAAGAAATCTATGGTGAATGCCGCTTGTAAACTTTACCTTGTTTTTATAAAATTCTATATTTAAGGGTACAACCTCCATGAAATTTTCATCAATTACACTTGGTTTTAATAAAGGTTTATATAATTTTTTTTCTCCTTTTCTACTGATGACTTCTATAGTATCTGTGGAAGTTATCAATGATTCCACCCTGCCCTCATTAGAAAATTTCACAGAATTGGAATCTCCATGAATACCTATAGCTTCAGTATCATAGGCCATTATAGTACCTATTTTAGTAGAGACAGGCGTAGGCTTTGAAGGTTCAAAAGATTTAAGTTCACCATCTTCATAAAAAGATGCCCCTATACGCACATATACATTTCCTAAGGGAGAGTTTAGTTTAACATTATTTTTATTCCAAAAAGTAATACTCTTTATACTTCCATTTTCATAAAAACGTACTGCAATAACTTTTTCCTTCAATTTTTCTATAGAAACATCAAGTTCTATTTCCTCTGCCAGATTATATTCATCTTCCTCGGACCAGTAACCTGTTATTTTTCCATTTAGAGGAAAAATTCTCTTTATACTTCCATTTTCATAAAATGTGATAAATTCAGCAGGTAATATACCAATAGGAGTATTAACATCAGTTTGTTTTTCAAGATAAACTTTTTTTAAATTTCCGTTATTATAGAAAGCAATAGAAGGAATATGTTTACTCCTCTCTTCGCCATATTCGTATTTAGGTATCAAAAGTCCATAAGGAGTTTCTAGTTTATTCAAATTATCTAATGTACATTCCTTTATACTGCCATCTTCATAGTACTTTACATAATTTAAGCTTTTTAAAGTTCCATACTTAGTATTTATATGCTCCATCATTTCCCTCCCAACTTTAATTTAACATAATTATACCCCTTTATAGTTTTCTTGCAATATATTTTTAAGTTGTTCTTTTATTTACACCATTATAACGTTGTAAATGTATTTATAATGTAGTAAAATTCCTTATATAATTACTTATTAATACAAAGGAGCAGAGTTAAATGAAAAAAGGAGATAAGTTGGCCGCATTACTTATAATTGCATTGCTTGTTATAAGCACGGCAGGAGTTTTCATATATAAGAGCTACATAGAAGGTTCCAGTAAAATTGCCGTTATAAAACAAAATGGCACAGTTATAAAAACTATTAACTTAAACTCCATTAAAGACAATGAGGAGTTCATTATAAAATATGATGGAAATCATTTTAATAAAATCAGAGTAGAAAAAGGCAGAATTTCTATTATAGATGCAGACTGTCCTGATAAAATATGTGTAAAAACCGGATGGATATCAAATCCCGGACAAAATATTGTATGTCTTCCTCATAAACTTATAATAAGTATAGAAGGCAAAAATTCAAATTATGACGATATTACAAGATAAGATATATTATAGGCATCTTTGGCTTGCTATTTATTTTCAGATACCTTAAAGCATAACAGTTTTTTCTGTTATGCTTTTTTGATATAATGGTATATATTGAAAAGATGTGAATTATACACTTACAATACTGCTTAATTCTTCTACCAACCCTGAAAGCTCTTCTATATTACCGGTGACTTCCTCTATGGAAGATGACTGATGTTCTGTAGTTTCCATGGTAGACTTTGATTCATCCAGTGCCTTGGTAACAGCTGATTGAATTTTAGTAGTAAGGGATACAATCTTTTTTGTTGTTTCTTTGGAGTTTTCAGACAGAGTTCTTATTTCACTTGCCACTACTCCAAATCCTCTTCCTGATTCTCCTGCCCTGGCAGCCTCTATAGCTGCATTTAAGCCAAGCATCTTTGTTTTATCGGCTATACTTCTTATAGAATTTAATATATTATTTATATCTACTGATATCTCGTTTATATCATTTATGTTTTGTGCAAGCATATGCTGGTTGTTTGTTACGTTAACTGAAGATACTGCCAGTTCCTCCATTGTAGCAGATATCTGACTAAAACTATTATTAAGTACTTGAGCTATTGAAGTAAGTTTATCCTGAGATTCTGAGTCATGTTTGATTTGTTCATAGCCAATTTTTGATAGATAATTTGCTACAACATATAAAAGTTCCGCAGCAGCCTTTACATTTTTTTCTTCTATAATTTTAATTTTATTCAATGCTTCTATGTATTTATCCTCATCCATTCCTATTTCTTTTGCAGTTTTTCTAAATTCTAGTTCTATAGGTTTGGCATATAATATTTGTCCACCTAAAATGGTACCTATGGACTTTCCTTCTATAATAATAGGTGCTGCAAAATCTATAAGCCCTGCATGACATTTATATATGTATGGCTTTCCTGACCTAGTAGCTTCTTCTCCACCCTTTTTATGAGACTTTGCACATCTGTCATCACCTATTTTAGTGGAATGGGTATACTCACAAAAGCTTGTATAAGAACTTGGCTTTGTTACAGGATTACCATCTTTGTCTACAGTTACACTGGCAATATTCATGCTTTCTGCAAAATTATCCTGAAACTTTTGAAGCATATTAATATCAAGTACATCCTTAATCTCCAGTACACTTAAATCCAGCTCTCCTCCCTTTAGTCTTCTAATCATAAGCAACTCCTCCTCCTAAATAATAATAATTAAGATTCATTAAAATAAGTCCTATAACTATACTTTGTGATAATAATTAATAATGATTATATATTTAAATAAAATATTCTTCAAGACTTTTATGGTTAACTTACTATTAAATTTATATAAAGGATACTATTACCAAATAAGTTTAAGAATAACTAAATAACATAAGGTACTATAAGTATATTTGAACTAAATAGTGGAAAATATAAAATTAAGTAATTATTTGCCGCTATATATTGATTTCTTCGTATATCAAGTGATTCTTAGGTTCAGATGGAGTTTGCTCATGAGAAATGCTTTTCTCCACCTGAACCTTAGAAGAACTTATCCAGGCGCGTAGCAGTGCTTATCCCCCACTTTGAAGAAGCTGGGGGTGTTAGCAATGGTAGCGTTCGGATAAAACACAATATATTGTATTTCAAGAAGCTGAATAATTACACAATTAAAATACATAGGAGGCATAAATGAATATGAACAATAGATCCTTGTTTGAATCCATTAAAATAGGTAAAGTAGAAATAAAAAACAAGATATCAATGGCACCTATGGGAGCCTTTGGGCTTGTAGATAATGAAGGATGTTATAACCAAAGAGCTATTGACTATTATGTAGAAAGAGCTAAGGGAGGAACAGGACTTATAATAACGAGTATTACCAAAGTAGAAAATGAAATTGATAAAATTGTACCTGGAGTAATTCCCGTTATTTCAACTAATCCAGGAAGATTTTTAATGACATCCTCGGAAATGACAGAAAGAGTTCACGCCTATGGTTCAAAGATATTTTTACAGCTTACAATGGGTTTCGGAAGAACCGGTGCCCCAGGTGCTCTTTTAACTTCGCAGCCTGTTTCCGCCTCAGATATTCCAAATTATTGGGATCCTACGGTTACCTGCAGGGCGCTTACTACTTCAGAAGTAGAATGGATAGTTACAAAATTCATTGGAGGTGCCGAAATTGCACATAAGGCAGGATTCGATGGTGTAGAAATACATGCGGTACATGAAGGATATCTGCTAGATCAGTTTACGCTGTCCATATTCAATAGAAGGACAGATAAATACGGAGGAGATTTAAGGGGAAGGCTTCAGCTTCCAATAGAAATAGTTCAGGGGATAAAAGCCAAGTTAGGAGATGACTTCCCCGTGGGATTAAGGTACAGTGTAAAAAGCTGTATCAAGGATTGGAGGCAGGGGGGGCTTCCAGATGAGGATTATGTGGAAAAAGGCCGTGATTTAGAGGAAGGACTTGAAGCCGCAAAAATTCTTGAAGCCGCAGGATATGATGAACTAAACACAGATTTAGGTACATATGATGCATGGTATTGGTCCCATCCCCCTCTTTATCAAAAAGATGGTTTATATCTTCCATATACCAAAGAACTCAAAAGAGTTGTTAAAGTCCCTATTATAGTTGCAGGAAAACTTGGGATGCCGGAATATGCTGAGAAAGCCCTGGATGATGAAGCTGCGGATATGATCGGACTTGGAAGACCTCTTCTTTGTGATGCATACTGGCCTAAAAAAGTTCTCACAAATCAATCTGAAAGAATTCGTCCCTGCATTGGATGCCATACAGGATGTCTGGGAAGAGGATTTCAAGGAAAACCTCTAAGCTGTACAGTAAATCCTGCTGCAGGAAGAGAAGCCTATTATGAAGCAAAACCTGCTGCTGTATCAAAGAAAGTAATGATTATAGGCGGCGGAATTGCAGGAATGGAAGTAGCCAGAATAACAACTATGAGAGGTCATAAGGTTACTCTCTATGAAGAAACAGAAAATCTTGGGGGTGAACTCATTCCTGGCTCAGTTCCTGACTTCAAACTGGATGACAGGCGGCTGCTTCAATGGTATAAAAATGAGATGAAAGAACTAAAAGTTAAAGTATCTTTAAATACAAAGGTTACAGAAGAACTTGTGAATACAGAAAATCCCGAGGTTGTTATTGTAGCCACTGGTGCAAACGATATTAAAATAAACCTGCCTGGCATAGAAAAAGGCAAAGTTGCAACGGCAGTTGAGATTTTAAATGGGCAAAAGGAATGCGGAAGCCATGTACTTATAGTAGGGGGAGGACTTGTGGGCTGCGAAACTGCCCTTCATCTTACAGAGCAGGGCAAAAAAGTTACAATAGTAGAAGTAAGAGACAACATATTAGATACCGGTAAACCAATTCCTCACATGAACAGAATAATGCTTATTGATCTTCTCAAAAAGTACAATGTAAAAATTATTACTGAAAATTCCTTACTTGAAGTTACCGATGATGGCGCAGTGCTTATTGATAAAAAATTTAAAAAGACAAATATATCTGCTGACACTATAGTAATTGCAGCTGGCTTTAAATCCAATAAGGAATTATATGATAGACTTAAAGATAAAATAGTTGACTTATATGTTGTAGGAGATGCACAGGACACGGGAAATATAAAGGATGCAATCTGGAGCGCCAATGAAATTGGCCTTAATTGCTGATGGAACCTATGCTCCCAACAGCTTTTAAAGTAACAAAGTCGGAAATTCATTTCCGACTTTAACTGCTGTCTTATTGTAATGTAGAAGAATCTAAAGATGAATCCTTTAAATTTTGATAAAAGTTTGCATTTGATGTATTGATATAAGGAGTTAACCACAAGAAACCAATTCCCAAAGTAAGTACGGAAAGTATAACCCAGCCGATAAAACTAAAATGCAGACAAAACAACTTCCATTTATAACCTTTCATCATTTCTTTACTTTTGTTCAGAGCTTCTGATGCCCCTATATCAGGATTGTCATATAGTATATAAAACGACATTGCATATCTGTATATGGCAATTATTCCCGGTATTATGAGAAGTAATGACCAAAGAAATACAAATATTCCTATGAGTATCTGCAATATTATGGCGGAACCTAAATTTTGAAATCCATCAAACAGATTCTCAAATTTGAAATACTCTTTTCTAATTAACTTCATGAAACATGAAATTAATCCTAATGTGAAGGGACCTGAAATTATTATACTTATAACTGGTCCAATATGTGGAATACTTCCAAGTAACCCCGTTATAATACCAAAAACCAGGCACAATAGGAGAACTGTACCCCACTTTCCTTTCAACTGTTCTCTTGCCAGTGCTTTTAATTCAGAATTGCTACGAATGCTATTGCTATCCCCAAGCATACATTAACCTCCTAGAAAGAAATTTTTATCTATAATAAATTTGTCCAATTCTCCTACTATATAATATTCTAATAATTGTAATTAATTCACTCTCTTCAGTAACAATATCATTAAGAAGCGACTCAACTTTACACCACACATACTGGTTTTCAAACATTTAAAGAAGATTATAGTGTGGTAAACAATGCAAATTAATACCAAAGACTTTGTCAGCAAGTATTATCACATCTTTGTTAATAGCAGGTTCACTAATATCTATAAATGTTAAAGCAGCAGCGATAACACCACCAGAAACTGCAAGATTATAATGAAGAAATAGTACTTGATGGTGAATTTGATAATGTAACAATAACTGCTGGAGCTCCGCAGGCTGTTACAGTTACAGGAGAGGGTAATATTCAAAACATTCAAAATAGAAGTACACCTAGAGTAATAAATATAGCAAAAGATGTAGCTGTAACTGGAAGTATTCAGTCCGTTAATAAAAATAATGTTATATCTGAAAATACTAGTCCAACCGGAAAATCGGAAGAAAAACCAACAGGTAGTATGACTGATATAAACTGGTGGTGGAGATACAAATTATAATATCACAAGCTTAGTTTCAGACATTTATGGTGAGAAACTTACTAATCTTATACAAAACAGTTCAGCTTTAGAAGGTAAAATACGTGTTAATACCACTGGGAATCCTATAATTATAATATATTAGATCCTGATTTACAATCATTACAAACTGTATTTAACAATGCTCAACAGTAAAGTTTAGACTTAATTGAGTCCAGATTAACCAAAGCACAGGACTTGATGAACTTACATTCTTCACTAATAAATGTTGATGGTGTGCCATTTAACCAATATCTTGGGCAAGCGAAACAAACTATTTAAATAATGGTAGAACTGATAGTTATATAGATGCAAATGGTAACTTCATCATAGACAATATAGCTACAAGAATAAAAGATACTACAAATCCATTGACATATAGCAAATTTAAGGCTACCTTAGCAGATAGAGTTAAAGCACTGTGTAATAATACTAAACCAACTGTTTCTATATCTGTAGATAATAAAATCTAAAACAGTAACAAAAATAGTAAGAAACGGAACTACTGTATATAACACAGCATCATCAATAGATACAAATATAACCGGACTACTTAGCCTAGGAGACACTACTACAGGAACATATACAATATACTGTGGAAATTACTACTTTAGAGTAACCATACAATAACCGTTAAATTAGATAATTAGTATTAACTAAAAGCTCAGGCAGAAGCCTGAGTTTTTTAGAGTGGATTTATAAATCCAGAAACTATTCTCTATTTAACTAATTCATACTATCTGATATAATTGCTTTGTGAATAAAAATCTATTATTACTTAAAATTATGTCAGGAGGTATAAATAATTATTAAAAATGCAGACAAATATATTTAAAAGTGGTATAACATACTCATAAATTATAGAAAGGAACTTAATTTATGAGTAATTATAAAAACCACAAGAATTTGCTGAAATGATAGGTGTTTCAGTAAAGACACTTCAAAGATGGGATAGAGAAGGAAAACTAAAAGCATATAGAACGCCCTCTGACAGAAGATACTACACACATAAGCAATACGTGGATTATATGGGTGAAGGTAATTCCAAAAACGGTAGAACAATTATATATGCAAGAGTATCAACTTCTAATCAAAAAGATGACCTTGAAAATCAAGTTGAGTTTCTCAAACAATACGCCAATGCAAAAGGGATTATAGTTGATGAAATATTTGTGGATATTGGAAGTGGACTTAATTATGATCGAAAAAAATGGAATAAGTTATTAGAAGATTGTATGTTAGATTCAATAAAAACAATAATCGTCTCGCATAAAGATAGGTTCATTAGATTTGCTTACAAATGGTTTGAAAGGTTTTTAGAATTAAACGGAGTTGAGATTGCAGTTGTAAATAACGAAAGTTTATCACCGCCTGATGAATTGGTTCAAGATTTAATTAGTATAATACACGTATTTAGTTGTAGAATCTACGGATTAAGAAAATATAAGAAAAAAATAAGAGAGGATGAGAAAGTATGCTCAAAGGCTTCAAAACAGAAATCTATCCCGCAGAAGAACAAAGACATATAATCCATAGAACTATTGGTGTGAGTAGATTTATATATAACTTTTACCTAGCACACAATAGAGAAGTCTATGGAAAAGAAAAGGAATTTGTTTCAGGAATGGATTTTTCTAAATGGTTAAACAATGCGTTTATACCTAATAATCCAGATAAAGCATGGATTAAAGAAGTATCTTCTAAATCTACAAAACAAGCAATTATGAATGGAGAAAAAGCATTTAAGAAATTCTTCAAGGGTGAAAGTGGTTTTCCTAGGTTCAAGAAAAAGAAGAATCAAGACGTTAAAGCTTACTTCCCTAAGAACAATAAAAGTGACTGGACTATTGAAAGGCATAGAGTTAAAATACCAACTCTTAAATGGGTTAGATTAAAAGAAAAAGGATACATTCCTGTAAATGCAACCGTTAAGAGTGGAACTGTTAGTTATAAAGCAGGGAGATATTATGTATCAGTTTTAGTTGAATTACCTGAGTATAATGATTATTCCGATACCATCAATCAAGGGATAGGAATCGACTTAGGGCTTAAGGGTTTGGCTATATGTAGTAATGGTAAGACATATAAAAATATGAACAAAACCAAAAGAGTAAAGAAGTTAGAAAAATCATTAAAAAGACAACAACGAAAACTTTCAAGGAAATATGAAAGTTTAAAGAAAAATAAAAGAAAAGGAGGGACTGCTACTAGACAAAATATCCAAAAACAAATAGTTAAGGTACAAAAACTTCATCAAAAATTATCTAATATAAGACAAGACTATACTCGTAAAGTTATATCTGAAATAGTTAAGCAAAAACCAAGCTATATAACTATAGAGGATTTAGCAGTATCCAATATGATGAAGAATAAACATCTTTCAAAAGCAGTAGCACAGCAAAACCTAAGTGGATTTAGAAAAATATTAACCTATAAATGCAATTGGTTAAACATAGAACTTAGAATAGTTGATAGATTTTATCCAAGCAGTAAAACATGCCATAACTGTGGACATATAAATAAAAATTTAAAACTTTCAGATAGGGTTTATATATGCCCCAAATGTGGATATATAGGAGATAGAGACTATAATGCTAGTTTAAATTTGAAAGATTGTGAAATATACAAAATCGCATAATCAAGCGAATGTATATATGTACCCAAGGCTATTTGGGGAATTAACGACTGTGGAGTGCTATACAAACTGGAGTAGCTTAGGCAAAACAGGGTACGTTGAAGCAGTAAAAATCTTGACATTGGTATATTTGTCCATATTTTAAGTAGCAGATGTTATAGTGAAAAATACTCATAAACACTCAAAAATTATTATTACATTAGTTCTGTCATTTTGTATAACCTCAACATGGTTTATTAAACCTGTAATGGCTGATTCAACAAGTACAACAGAAAATAACTCCGTTAGTTCTGATGTAACTAACTCGGATGCTACTAATTCTAATATAACTAGTACTGACATTAAAACACTCAGTGAAATGACCTTTGATCAACTAACTGCAGCTGCACAGCCCATGCCTGATAATGCCATTACAAATTCGATAATAGGTGACAATAATGATATGGTACTAAATAGCCAGCAGTTCATTCCCCAGGACGGAAACATATATTATATAAGCAGCACTTTTATTGATCCTATTACTGCAAACTACAACACTCCCCGTAAGTCCACCACTATCACCTATTACAAATTTTTAAATACAGAGCCCGGAAGGTATCCTTTTGTTAACTACACCTCATACTACTGGGAATTTAAAGATGGTGTACTATACGCTAATGGTACAACCACTGAAAGTGTAAATAATGAAACCTTATATAAACAGTTATCAGGTGGACTGCCATATATTCCTGCAGTAGATACCTTTCAACACAAGAGGCTATCCACAATGTTTGATATGGCAGAAGAAATAAATCCCGATAAACTTAATAATGTAGTAATAACATCGGGAACATCCTTTGCAGATGCATTATCTGGAACAGTACTGGCCTCAAAGCTTAAAGCTCCTATTTTCTTTATGAATACTAAGGATGATACCAATGTTTACGATTATGTAAATGATAATCTTAAAAAAGGCGGAACAGTATATATTTTAGGAAAAGAAGGTGCAATTAGTTCAGTGATTGAAAATAAATTCACCCAATATGGATTTACTGCAAGTAGACTTGGTGGAACTGACAGATATGACACCTGTAGTCAGATCAATAATCAGTTAAATATATCAAAGGGCACTCCTGTCATTATTGTAAGCGGAGAAAACTTCCCTGATGCGTTGAGTATCAGTAGTGTCGCAGCTTGTAAAGGCTACCCAATATTATTAACTCAATCTAATAGTATTCCACAGCAGACCATTAGTCAGCTTAACAAAATAAACCCTTCAAGGATATATGTTATAGGTGGACCTGGAGTAATTTCCGATAATATTTTCAGCACATTAAAAAATTATTCCAGTTATGTATCTAGAATCTTCGGTACTGACAGGTATGAAACCTCACTAAATATATGCAAAAGTTTTAACTTTAATAACAGTTCATCAATAGTACTTGCAACGGGTACAGATTTCAAAGATGCCCTGGCCGGAAGCACAGTAGCTGCAAAATATGACTCTCCTATACTTCTTATAAATAGCGACACTACAAAAGTTAAAGAATATCTTAAAAGCAGCAGTTACAAAAGCTTAATAATTCTGGGAGACACAAGTACAATAAGTACTGATACTGAAAATGATCTGGCAAAGTAAAATCTATTTGTAATAAATTTAAATAAACATCATAATGGATTTCATTTTGTTCATTTAAGCACGAAATATAAGTTCCCAGTTGCTTAGATCCATTTTTTGATTAAACCGGATTTCAGTTTCACATTTTAGGTTAAAAAACTTAGCTTCTCCCGGATTTACTTTAAAATCATGTACATCAAATATAGCAGAAAACACCCTATTGCCTTCTTCATTTTTTATAGTAACTGGTAATTTTTCTATACCTAGAGGCTTATCAAAACCATTTCTGATTACAATGGATGCGATAAGTTCTCCATTTTCATTTATACCAATATTAAATTTAGATAAATCATACCTGCCTTTTTCTATCTTAGGAAGACTTTTTAAAAAGTCATTCAAAACTTGAGAAGTTTTCTCCGATAATGTATCCGGCAGCTCTCCATATTTAAAATTCTCATATTCTACTGTTTCTACATTATCAAATACAATATGCCAATCATCCGAAGATATTTTATCTACATGGACATTAGCTTTATCAAAATTCAGCTTATATGGTCTTGCAGTATGAGGCGGTAAGACTCCTATATCCTGCATATTAAAAATTTGTGCTGCAAGAATTTCATTTTTAGAATTTAGAATAACAAATGGTACTTTATCAAAATCTACGTTTCTTTCCATTCCATTTCTAAGAAACACTTGCACTTCTAAATAATCTCCCATATCAAAAGTATATGAACCTACAATATCAATTTCTCCTTTATTTATTGGCGGGAAACTATTAAGTTCATCTAAAAGTGTCTCCCTCTTCAAATCAGATATCATGCTTTTCTCGGCTTCACTCAAAGAAAGTTCCAATTTAACAATATCCTTTTTCATATTTATATACTTATCCTCAATATCCTGGTTTTCATCTAACTTTTTATTTCCAAATTCAGCTTTTATAATCCTAGACATTAGATTTTCCCTCCATGCTTCATAAATTTATTACTAATTAGCATTATACTTTTTATTATTCCTATTTTCAAATGTTTTAGATTTCCATTTTACAATAGGTGCATTATTAACAACAACCTGGCTCCATTAAATTCCAGGCCAGGTTATATACAAATTTATTGTTCTTCCAAACTGTTTTGAACGTTAGTTACAGAAACCATATATGAAATTATATCCTGCTGCAGTGTATTCTTGGCTTGAGAAAGCTGAAGCTGTGCATTTAATAACTCTAGATAAGTTATTCTTCCAGAATTATAATTTGCCTGTGCAGTATCTACACTTATCTGAGCTGCCTCAACACTTAACTTGTCAGCTTCTACAGTATTCTCCAAAGACTTTAAAGCATTATATTGAGTCATAAGCTGGACCTCTATGGAATTTGGCATTTGGTTCAGCTGATTCTGCTTATCTTCAATGCTTACTTCTGTATCATCTTTCTGGGAATCTGAATATTCCTTATAAATACTATATTCAATTTGTGTATTTTCAATATCCTGCTTTAATGCTTGCATACTATAACTGTTTTGTATTGCAGTTTGTATTTTTCCTTCAATATCTGTATCATCAAATTTCACATAGTCCATAGGTTTTGAAGTAAGCGTTAGTTCAGTATTAAGATCAATTCCCAAATCATTTTTAAGAGAAATCATTGAAGATTGTATTCCATTCTTCGCCGAGTTAAGGCTTGCCTGGTATTGTGCCATTGTAGCTTTATCCTGCTCAATATCGGAAGCCTTGTCTACTCCCACCTTGATCTTGGCATTTATTAAATCCATATCCTTTTGCAAATTGGATATTTCCTCACTTATGTAATCCACATTCATCTGTGCCGCAAGTATATTTTCATACTCACTGGTTACTGATACCTTAGCATTTTTTAAATCAATTTCCCTCTGATGCTTTTCATTATTTAAGTTATATAAAGCAACAGGAGCATTTAATTTTAGAGTTTTTGCGTCATCTTCTACCATAGAGCTGCCGGCGGTTTCCTTCAGAGACTGTTGGTTAGCTAGATCTTCCTGATATTGCTTGTCCAAAATTTCTATGTACCTATCATCAAGTACTATAGTATTATAACCCTTTTCTACACGATTGAGTGCATCTTCCAGGGAAAGACTTAAGTTTGAAGGAGTGGTAGAAGTAGAAGAAGATGTGCTGCTTTCATCTGCACCACTGCTTGTGGAGGTATTACTGGTTGTTATACTTGAACTTGCCCCAGAACCACTGCCAGAATCATCTGCGCATACGTACATAGGCATCAAAAGTGAAACTGTCATTCCCAGTACTATAGGAGTAATAAACTTCTTTTTCATATAATCACCTCTTAAATTAATTTAGTGAAGGTCCGATGTCACTGGCATAGTTCATCTTGGTTTGCTGCAGCCATGCGTCCAATTGAGCATTTTTAAGATTTATCTGTGCCTGAGCTTTTTTAATTTCAGCATTCTCAAACTGGTTTAGCGTAATCATAGAATTACTGTACTGTGTTTTTGCCGATTCGTAGTTAGCTTCTGCAAGATCATAATAAGCCTGCTGACTTTCTATAGCCTTCATATATCCTTCAAGGGTCCTATACCCCTTACTAATTTCTAACTGAATATTTATTTTAGATTCATCTAATTTGTTTTGAGAATTATCAATATCATACTGGGTTTTCTGAAGGTAAAACTCATAATCACTATACCTATCATATTGTTCATAGTAAAGTTCTTTTTTCTTGGCATCCAGCGTATTCTGTGCATTGACTACTTCTCCTCTATTTAGCAGTGCACCCTTTATGTAGTTGTCCAAAGTTCGATTATCCTTAGCAGGTACTATGTCTTTATCAATTAACGTAGTATACCTTTTTGCTATATCTTCCCCCATTGCCAGGTTAACAGCCATATAAGCCGAATCCAGACTATTTTGAAGGCTATTTAACTGATAGGTAGACTGTAAATACTTTATTTCAGTCAGCCTGGCATCATTTTTTGACATTAAACCATTAGCTAATTGTAACTGGGTATTTTTATTATCCTGTTCCAAATTGTCATTTAATTGTTTCTGAATATTTACTGCATAGTTTGCTTTCAAAAGTTCTATGTATTTAGAATACGCCTGAAGTCTTACTGAATTGGTGTTAACGCCCTTATTAGTTGTAAATTGTTTAAATGTATTTTCTGCTTCTATGGGGTTAAGTATAATCACTTGTATCAAATTTCCCGCACCACTGGATACAGCACTTTGAGCTGCAGCTTGTGCATCAGTGTACTGCTTATTAGCATTTTTCGTTTTTTCGTCATAAGTTTTAACTGACTGGGAATTATTAATTGTCTCTATTGCAGCCTTTTCAATATCTAGAGTATTTGCAGCGTCATCTTGAGATGCTATAACGTTACTAGCTGAAAGCATCATTAGCCCACTAATAAGGAAAGCCGCTAATTTTTTTTTATTCATTTAACTTCCCCTTTCTTATTTATAGCTTAAAACTTCAATTGAGCCTAGCCCGTTGACTTACTTACCTATTACAATCATTAATATCTAATAGCATTGGCGCAAATTACTAATGCTAATTAAACCTTGTATAAATTATTCACCAATGTCCGCCATAATAATTATTATTTTCCATATGTTTTGCTTAATTTTCATTACACTGATATCACCCCTCCAAAACTTAAGTAATCTTCAATTAAAATATCTTAATTCAAATCACTAGCTTCTATGATACTTATCATAGCATACATGGAATAAGGGTTCAATATTCTCAATCAATTTTACTTGTTACAAAATAAACCAAATAGTAACTTCTGATAAAACGTAATAATTCGGATAAACTTCCTTAAATCCTTAAAATTTCTTCAATAATTCCCTGGAATTAAAATCATGTACACCATGCTCTACGTAACTAGGCTTGATATCACTTGTAAAATATATTAAAATATCTAAAGTTAAAAAAATATTAGTGAGGTGATTTTATGAAAAAATTTTTATCTATTATTACAATAGTTATTATATCAATATCTTTAGCTTCCTGCGGTACTAAGAACGCTAGCAATACTGGCACTAATTCTAAAATAACTTATACAAAAGAATTAACATATTTCCCTTCATATGATGGAATGAAATCAAGCAAATATACTCCACCAAGTAAAAAAAGTCCTTTTGCCACTGCAAGATATACGATTAAAAATACATCTGATAGCAAGGTCTACCAGTATTATGAAGATGCCCTAAAAAAGGACGGCTGGACTATTACTGATGAGAAACAACATTTTGCCATTTCGGCTAAAAAGGATACTCACATGGCAAATATTTTAATTCAAAAATCAGGTAAAGATATACTATTAATTGTCATTTCAAAATAATATACCACTAGCTGAATCGGTGAATTTTGTGAAACCTTACAAAAATACGGTGAAGAGCAAAAGAAAAAAGAGATAATTTTCTTTTTTCTTTTGATTTTTCTATCCACACATAATTTAAGGCATTGTTTTTACATTTATATTTTTATCTTTATAATATGCCTTCAATTGTGCCATGTATTTGTTTATTTTTAAGTATCTATCTTTACTTTGTATACCCTTTTTAAACTTCACTGTTAACATTACGGTGCTGCCATTATGTGTTATATATGCATACTCTAAATCATTACTCTTTAATACCTCATCAACTATGGTCTTATCTGTATCATTTAGCTTTACTCCTTTATACTTCAATATTTGTGTGTTATGCTGATTATATTTTTGATACCCATAGTATCCTCCTACAGCTACTATTATTACTATAATTACTGCTGCTATTATTTTTGTTTGTTTTTTCATTTAGCTCACCTCCTTATCTTGTGCACAATATTTATTATATTACTAATAGCAAACTAATAAAAGACTAAAATCCAGCTCCTCTATTCTTGAATATATCAATAATTAAATGTAATATAACACATTAAGAATTCTTATTAAGCAGTTTTTGTATTACATTATCATTCACTGCTCCTTGAAGTCCAAATATGTAAACATTATTAATTTGTGTAAGCTTTTCATTTATATATTGGGTTGTTACATTTTGCAAATCACTATCATCTACAAGAACTATAGCTGATGAATTCATCGCTGCAAAGGCTGAACCTGAAATAGAATCAGGGAAATCTCGTCCTGAAGCTATGCATATATTGCTAAAATCTATGTCACTTTCAAAAGTCTTTATGATATTAATATTTCTTTCATATTCAGTGCTGCCGACTATTTTTTGAGAATTTGGAAATTTATTTGCTACTGCAGTACTTATTAAATCAGTATCCCCCAGAATATAAGTTTTGCTAAACTTATTCTTACTTATAAATGTGTTTACTGAATCAGGTAATACATCTTTATCTGTAAGTATTATAGGGATTCCCTGTTTTGCAGCTATTGCCGAAGCAGATAATGCATCTGCCCATTGATAACCATTTGTTACTATTATTTCTCCAGTTTCAGCACCTAACTTTTCCGCTATCTTAATTGAAGTTTCATATCGGTCTTTTCCCCCAAATCTTTCTGTAGTAATACCCATTGCATTAAGCTGATTTTCAACTGCTTGTGATACAACCCCAGTGCCCCCAGTTATGAATATATGATTTACCTGCAGCCTTTTAATTTCATTTAATACACTCTCAGGTATGACATCTTTATCTGTAAGTAAAATTGGTGCATTATACTTTTTAGCTAATACAGCAGAACCTAATCCATCGGGAAAATCGTTGCCTGAAGCAAGTACTGCGTAACTAGAAGTTCCCTTCCATCCTGCCTGAGAAATAGCAGCAGAAGTTCCATATCTATCTGCTCCACCAAGTCTTGTAGTCTTCACTGAACTTAAAGGTGCATTATTAACTGTGACGGTACAAGTTGCATTGATGGATCCATCAGCCGTAGTTACCATAATCACCGCAGTTCCTGTACTTACTGCTGTCACTACTCCATTAGCTACCGTGGCTACGTTAGGATTTGATGATACCCAGGTTACAGCTTGGCTTGCTGTGGCTGTGGGATTTACAGTGGATACTAAAGTATCTGTTCCCCCAACTGCTAAAACATCTAAAGTTTTATTTAGACTTATTGTTTGTGCCTGTGTCGTTGTGCTATCTAGATTATTAACAGTGACATTGCAAGTGGCAGAATCACTACCATCTGCAGTTGTTGCTGTAATAACCGCTGTTCCTGGACTCTCTGCAATTAGTACTCCTCCAAATACATTTACTACACTAGGATTAGATGACACCCAGGTTACAACTGGATTTGCTGTAGATGTAGATATTACACTAGCAGTTAAGGTATCTGTTCCTCCAACCGTTAAAACATCAGCTTTCTTATTTAAATCTATTTCTACTAGAGGATTTGTAGCATTAACTGTAACATAGCAGCTTGCAGTATTACTTCCACCAGCAGTGCTTGCTGTAATAACTGCAGTCCCTGAACCTGCTGCATATATATATCCATTACCCACTTGTACTACGGCGGGATTTGATGATGTCCAGGTTACAGACTGGCTTATTGTAGTTGTTGTACTTCCAGTTACTTGGTTTACAGTGGCTACAAGAATATCTGTTCCTCCAACTGTTAAAACATCTGAAGTTTTGTTTAAACTTACTACTGTTACGGGACTAGTAACTGTAACAACACAAGATGCTGTCCCACTAGTAGTAATTGCTGTGATAACTGCGGTTCCTGAATGTACAGCCATTACTACTCCATTAAATACACTCACTATACTAGAATTCGAGGACACCCAAGTCACTACCTCACCTGCTGCAGCTGCTGAATTTATTGTGGCTACTAAGGTGTCTGTTTGTCCAACTGTTAGAACATCTGAAGTTTTATTTAGACTTATTGATGCAGCATTATTCACTGTGCTAGCAAATATCTGTACATTCGTAGATAGTACTAAAAAAAACATAATAAAACAGATGACATTAATCGAATGTGTTCTTTTCATTAAAATTCCCCCAATATCATACATAATAATCAATTTCATTAACTTTTATATTAACATAAAATACTACATAATTAAACTAATATAACCATACTTGGTAGTTATGTTTATATTAATTTATCCCTATAAACTTCCCTTGTATATACAATACTTAAATTTTAGCTATCCAGGTCAACTACCGAAATGACATTATTTGCTTTAGCCTCAAAAAGAATATACGGAAAATGAAAAATTGGAGATAAAAAAAGTTTACAAAAAAACTCATACTCATAAAGATAGAGGTAGACTGTTGTGTGTAAAATTAAGGGTAGTAAATGGATTGTCCCTGAAAGAAATCTCAAATATAACAGAGTACTCTTTATCAGCAGTAAGCCATGTAGTAAATTTATATAACAGATATGGAATACAGAAAGTACTTGTGAAAAAATATGGTGGCAATCACAGAAATATGACACCAGAAGAAGAGAAAGAGTTCTTAGAACCCTTTAGGCAACAAGCATTATCAGGAGAAATTTTAGAAGTAAGCGAAATTATAACTGCATATTCAAATAAGCTTAATAAGAAGGTATCAAAATCCACTGTTTATGATTTATTACACCGTAATGGCTGGAGAAAAGTAATGCCAAGGAGTAAACATCCTAATAAAGCAGATGATGAAACCATAGAGGTGTATAAAAAAAATGTTTGGAAAAGTAGCTGAATTGCAACAATATTGTACACAAGTAAATAAAAGTTTTCGCTCGATATTTCAAGGTGAAGCAGGCTTTGGACGTATAAACAAACCTAAAAGATGTTGGTGTAAGGGTAATATAAGGCCTGCTGTTCCTTGTCATAGAATTAGAGAATATACATATGCTTATGGTGCTGTTTCACCACTTGATGGATATATGGTTTCCCTTGTCCTTCCCAAATGTAATACACAATGTATGAATATATCTCTTGCTGAAGTATCAAATCGATATCCTCATGACTATATTTTAATGACTACTGATAATGCAGCCTGGCATAAATCAAAAGGTCTCGTTATTCCCGAAAATATAGAGATTTTTCCCTTATTGTCATATACTCCTGAGCTTAACCCTATTGAAATGATTGGGGATGAAATTCGTAAAAAATTCTTTAGAAATAAGTTATTTAAAACATTAAGAACTTATCCCTAAATAGTTTCCGGTATGATACGATAATTAAAAAAAAGGGCTAGAGAGGGTTCTACAAATGATACAAAAGCAATCATTGTAGATAACTGATGAGTTTTGGGAAGAAGTAAAAGATCTAATACCTAAGAAACAAAGAGAACCGAATGAAGAATATAAACGAGCTGCTGGTGCTGGAAGAAAGCCAATGGAATCGAGAAAAATATTAGAAGCAATTTTTTATGTACTTCGGACAGGTATACAGTGGAAAGCACTGCCAAAAGAAAAGTTTGGAGCATCTAGTTCAATACACAGATATTTTATGGCATGGTGCAAGGCAGGAGTATTTGAGAATATGTGGGAGCTAAGCCTTGAGCGATACAACGAAATGCAAGAAATTGATTGGGAGTGGCTTAGTATAGATGGAAGTATGAATAAAGCTCCTCTTGCAAAAGAATCTGTTGGGGCAAATCCAACAGAACGAGGAAAAAAATGGAATCAAAAAGCATATCCTCGTAGACGGCAGAGGAGTACCGTTATCAGTGGTGGTAACGGGAGCAAATCGTCATGATGTATCGCAACTGAAAGAAGTACTTAATTCCATAGTTATAGAACGACCAGAACCCACAGCTAAAAATCCTCAGAACCTTTGTGCGGACAATGGATATACTGGAGAGCCAACTTTAGAAATTATAGTTCTTAGAGGCTATATTCCTCATGTAGTTTCCCGAAGGCAAGAAAAAAAGAATATGGAGAACAATCCAGATTATAAAGCTCGTCGTTGGTTAGTAGAAGTAACCCATTCATGGATGAATCGCTTTAGAAAATTGCTTGTTCGATTTGAGAAAAAAGATATTTCCCATTTAGGTCTTATTAATTTTGCATGCGCTTTTATTGCTGTTAGAAAAATACAAATTATTTAGGGATAAGCTCTAAGTGTAGTTTCTGATAAATTATGCGAAGATATTGTTAAATCTATTACAGGTTGGAATTAGATAATATCAGCACTTTTAAAGCCTAATTAGTATGAATATATCGTAGCTGCTGTTGCTGTTGGGTTAGCATTCCATTGATTACTTGCATCTGATGCCTTATATATCTTGCCGCCTACTTCATAACCATAGTTATTCATATTTAATATAAGATCAAAAAAAGTTGATTTATTAAGTAGTATACTACCTATGCTGCCTTTATCTGTAACAGGCGTAGTAGACATATTATATATATCACCATCTTTTACATAGGCAACTCCGCCTAAGGAAGTTGCAATTATTGCAGCTATTGCAACCTTTGACAATCCCATATATACTTTTTTACTTATCATTTAGTATCCCCCTACCTCAATAATTTTAATTTATCTTTTATTTACTTCTATTTTCATAGAATTTCACTATTAATAAACAAGTAGTATAAATTTATATATGTTGTTATATTGAATATATGGATGATATTGTTCGAAAAAGATTAGACGCAAGCATAAAAGCATAAGTCGTATTCCAATATTTTCAAGAAGGCACACCTATAGAGCTCTAATGCTTACCCTACCATATCTCACGGAGTACATATCTATGTCTCTACATTCCTTCGTTCTGCATTTTAGAGCAGGTGTTAGCATTAATCCTCGTATACTGGGTCAATTAAGCCCTCATGGGGGTTTGAACGTGCTTTAACCTTACTTCTTTCAAAGAACTATAAAATCAATATATCTTTGTATATTTAAATTAA
The DNA here is from genome assembly GCF_045310515.1 of Candidatus Clostridium eludens. NCBI lineage: Bacteria > Bacillati > Bacillota > Clostridia > Eubacteriales > Clostridiaceae > Clostridium > Candidatus Clostridium eludens. The sequence continues at coordinate 75,437 of NZ_JBJHZX010000002.1, forward strand.
GCTACTTGTTGATAACTCGTTAAGCCATGAACTTTGTCATGTATATATGTTGTTTTTTTCTTACATAAAGTGTACATAACTTTTATAAGTCTTACACTTAGTGCAACAACTGCTTGTTTTCCTGTTAACTGATTCTGGTGTCTTTTCGTTAAATGAGCATATATTTCCTTAAATGCAGCATTTTTAGCTAACATTACAGTCGCTGCCTGATACAGAATGTTTCTTAAATTCGAACGTCCTCTTTTACTTATCTTAGTTTTACCTTTTTTCATACCAGAACTACTTTCTTTTAGATTAAGTCCTGCTACTTTCTGTATTTGCTTATAGCTTTCGTATTTTGATATATTTCCAACTTCAGCTAAAAAACCTGCAGCTGTTACTATTCCTACACCTTTTATGCTAAATAAATATTCTGAATAACCTGTCTGCATAAGATATTCTTCCATAAGCTTTTCTACATCATCTAATTCTTTTTGTAAGCTTTCTAATTGCCTTAAAATAAGCTTTAATCTATATCTGGCACCTTCAAGCCCTACGGCCACTCCTATGGAAAGTCTAGCTGCACTATAAACTAATTCCGCCTTCTTAAGACCAACTCGCTTGCTTGTTGCTTTCAGAAGTTCTTCAGCAAGCTCATGAACTCCAAGTTTAACTATATCCTGCGGAAAAGGACAGTTTTTTAATATATATAAGGCTGACTTCCCTAAGATATCTGAAAATAGCTTTTTAAGTTCTGGAAAATATTCATCTAATAGCGCTATTAGTCTTACTTTTTCTGTAATAAACTGTCTTTTTAAATCTTGTCTGTTATTACTGCACAATCTAAGATTTACATAGAGTTCTTCCTCAAACATACAATTTAGATATTGACCTTGATATACAAGTTTGGCGATAATTCTAGCATCTTTCTTATCATTCTTAGTTGGACTATTATCCTCCAACTCTTTAATTTTATTAACATGGTAAGGATTAACCAAGCACAGCTCTATACCATGACTTTTTAAATAATATGCAATATTCTTCCAATAGTGACCTGTCGGTTCCATTCCAACTAATACACCATTTAAATTGTATTTTACCTCTAACTGCTTAATTAAACCTAATAGACACTCAAACGATTCTCTGGTATTCTTTATAAGGAATGTTTTTTTTATATATTCGCCATTCACTACAAATTGACCTTAGTGATTTTCCTTTGCTATGTCTATTCCTAATATTAATGTGTTAGGAACTATAATTCGATTATTCATATTGTTTTCCTCCTGATATAGATTGTTGTTGTCTTCTTGCAAGTGACACAATATATTTATATCAGTTTTTTTATTTCATTCAAAGCCTAAAACTCTTTATTACAGGAATACTCATATATTCATTTACAAAAAGTAATAATTATCATAATTATTCTACAATAAGCACAAATATCCTTTATTTTTTATATCTTCACTATTTTTCTATAGCGTATTAAACATCAAATTAAAAAGCACCTTGCAATAAATCTGTAGGCACTTTTTAATTATATTGTTCTAATTTCATTTTCCATCAGTTAATAGCAATAGAACAAGTTAAATTATATCCCTGATTCCATCCAGCTCCATTGACTGTTATTGTCCCAATTCCTGTGGAACGTTGTAAATTTCCTACTAATCTTATGTTTGCTTCATAATCATGGGTTGCATCTACTATTGTTGCTGATTCTACGGTTAATCCCGTGAAGTCTCCTCCGAGTGTTATACTATTTGTATTTAAGTTTTGTGTAAAATTCCCCAATCCTTGTATCTTTACTTGAATTGTTTGGTCAAAATTAGTATTTGCAGATACTGAATTTGTAGATGGTACCAATACTGTTATTATTGTTTTATTAAACGATAGCTGCGCCAGTTGTAATATTATTACTTCATTATCTATATCATTTTGCGTCACATTAGTACTCTCTGCCACAGCCTGTGCTACTGATATAGCTTCATTTAATGCATCCATTGCAGCTTGTGAACAATCACCTACGCTATTTCCAACTGAAACTATGTCAGCCATGTTTTGTGCCTCGGATATTTCATTGTTTAATTGTGTTTTATATATTGCTTGATTACTTACAGTTACAATAGCACTTACAGCATAATTACCATAACCAGCTAATATTCCGTTAATAGCCACTTGTCCAACATTTGCATATGTCGCTGCTGTAGTTGCTGCTGCATTCCAAGTAATTGCTGCACTTGCAGTTGTTCCATCACTTAGCGTAACATTTACAGTTGATGGTAGTGTAGGCACTACTCCTACTGCTGTAGCCGGTATGGTAATAGCACTTGCGAAACTGACTGTTAAAGTTGTTTGAGCAGAAGCACTTATTGGTGTAAGATTTGTTTTTATATCTGAATATATTGTATCTATTGTTGCTGTGGGGTTAGTAATAAATATATCATTTACATCTGGTGCTTTATATAGTTTACTCCCTACTTCATAACCATAGTTCCCCATATTAGTTATCATATTAAAAAGAGTTGATCTATTATTAAGCAATATGTTGCCTATTCCTCCTTCGTCTGTAATAGGCGTAGTAGATATATTATATATATCACCATCTTTTGCATAAACAACTCCACCTAAAGAAGTTGCAATTATTGCAATTATTGTAGTTATTGCAATTTTTGACAATCCCATACATACTTTTTTACTTATCATATATAGTTCCTCCTTGTATATCCATTTACAAAAAAGTAATAATTATTATACTATTCTACAATAAGTACAAATATCCTCTATTCTTTATATCTTCGCTATTCTTTATATCTTCGCTATTTTTCTATTGTACCTTATAAAAAATAAGGATAGCAGATTTTACTATCCTTATTTTGACTTAATAACTATTGCAACATCTTTATTGTTTTGCAATATGACAACTGTAGCTTGGTGTGTATCTTTTTTAGAAACGAATCCCATTAAGCTGTTGGATTTTTTTTGATCCTGGGTTATAGTCCAGCCATCTTGCTTAAAGATATTTTCATAGTTTTGCAATACTTCAGTATTGGTAGAGTTTTTTATAGTGTAATTTGCAGTAGTTAATCCTGAAGAATTCGGTGGAGCAGTGCTAACTGCTTTCATGTCACTATTATATGCAGGAATATAAGATAATTCCTTAGTGTAGGTAATTTTAGTATTGGTTGTATTTCTAGCAGCATTAGATTTAGTAGTATTAGGCTTGCTAACATTACTGGTATTATTAGAAGTCTTAGCACTACATGCAACAAAGAAAATAGATATAGTTAACACTATAAAAGTAAAGAAAACTTTTTTCATATTAATCACCCCCTACTTTTTTCCCAACATAATTTATTTTAGTACATTTATGGGGGATGTCAAGTTTTATATATTTTCTACTTTCCTAAGTGACTTTGCTCATCTATTGCAATATCCATAAGCTTAACTCCGGACTACAGCCTGTACACTGGCAACATCTGTACAGGCATCTATTTGAGTTGACCAAAGCTATTATATATTAGTTAAATTATTTAACAGACTTACATCCATGACTTGCTACTGGCCACTTGACTTTAGTCTTACCAGACGGGGCTTCCACCCGTTAAATTACACGACTTTGCTCAGCCACAACCGGAATATTAGAGTTAAATCTTTTAATGCATTTACAATCACTTATTTGAAACGGCTGCTGCGTGTACTACTATATTTAATCTGCTGCATTTTCCAGTGGTTGCTATAACGGCTTGTATCGTATATGATTGAGAAGTAATGGTACCTGTTAACGCTGGAACTTTCTTTATCTCGATTGATGCAGTTCCATCTGGGTTTTGAATAATATCTAGATTCTTATCAATACCAGTAATACTTGGAATATCACTTGATAGCATTACTGTATAATTATTAACATCACTGTATTTAGTCAGTGCATTGCCGTTTTGATCATAAGCTTTAAATGGAATATTTACATCTGTATCACCAGCAGCCACTGATTGACTTGGAGCCATTAAAAAAGTAAGTGTGTCTAACATTAATTTTTTCTTTAATGTTAAATCAGTAGTTGATGTATTACCGTTTAATGTAGACACTGTAATACTTATTGGTTCATCTGCCACAAGTTCATAATCACCTGCTTTAGGACTAACCTGTATTGCTGCATTATTATAATTATTTGGATCCCTAACTAATTGAACTTGTAAGTGTGTTGGATCAGAAGAAACTATTTGTACATTTCCGTTATCGTCTTTCATTAATCCCTCATTTATTAAGTCATAACTTTTAGTTGTATTTCCAGTGGAATCTGTTGCTGTATAGTCTATATAGAATGAATCCGCAGTATCTCCATCAGTTAATACTGCATTAGCATTATTGGTGCAATATAAATTATTTAATGTTATGTTACTTAAAGTTGTCTGACTTTGAGGTATTGTTAAATTAGCACTTGTTGTAGTCCCTGTTGATCGGTCAGTTGCAGCTATTGTAGTAGTAGCATATTGTGTTAAGTTGCTGCCACTAATAAAAGGTGAAACTGTCAACACACCGTTACTTGCTGTAATAGTTCCTATATTACATGTCCAAGTAATATCCTGCACTAACGCAGAAGTTGTTATATCATTTCCGTATTGATCCAATACCTTATAAGTTGCATACCCATTATCTACACCACTAGTACTGGATGAATAAAGATCTAATGTAGTTGAAGTTATCATGATTTTACTAACCTTTGAATCTCCCTTTATACCAGCTCCAGGGTTAGATGTATCTAAATATACTGAAGTTCCAGATTCCACTTCCAATAATGTAACAATAACTTGTTTATCGACATCAGAAGAATTATTAAATGTTATAGTTCCTGTTCCTGTTGATGGCTCTAAGACTATGGATGAACTTACAGATGCAACTGCATTTATTTCTGATGCTGGAACTGTTTTGGTAATATCTGTACCATTTTCATCTATTACCTTGTATTGGAATGTAATTGTGTTAGTTCCAGTTTTTGTTAGGACAGCTGAAGCAAACTCAACTCTGTGAATCGTTGTAGTTGTTCCACCAGCCGATGAAGTATTTACTAATGCATAAATAGTTCCATCACCAGTGGTTATTGTAACAGTATTTGCTGAAGTAACACCTAATATTGTTAATGTTGTTCCGCTAAGGCTATAACTTGTAGACGCCAGTGCTGTTCCATCTGATGCCACAGACTTAACAGTTGCCCCACTTGGAAGAGTTACAGTAACATAGTTTTGCCCAAATGTGGAATTATAGTTTCCAGTTAAAGTTGCTTGTGGAGTATAGCTTGTTGGTGTATTATTTTTTTCCATATATGAATATATTGTAGCCGCTGATGCTGTGGGGTTAGCCTTCCATTGATTATTTGCATCTGTTGCATTATATATTTTACTCCCTGCTTCATATCCATAGGTACTCATATTTAATATAAGATCAGAAAGAGTTGATCTATTGTTAAGCAATATGTTACCTATGCTTCCTTCGTCTGTAATAGAGGTGGCAGATCCTGTAGGTAATTTGTATATATCACCCTCCTTTGCATAGACAACACCGCTTAAGGAAGTTGCAATTATTGCAGCTATGGCAACCTTTGACAATCCCATATATATTTTTTTATTTGCCATTTATATTCCCCCTTTTCTTGGCAATCTTTACTCCTTAATTATCAGTAAGGTTTATTGCTTGTACATTAAATGGTATTAATAAAAAATATTAAAAAAGCTTCTATATTAAAGCCTATTTTTCACTTTATTAATTAACCAATATTTATACACCCTTCTAATTATATATTATTTATGATAATAATTCCATACAATGTAATGCAATTCTCACTGAAAAGCACTTATCTATTATCTCCTCGATTTTAAATGTGTGCCGAAACTTGTGTGGGTGCATTCTTATGTCCAGCTTGCTTTCCATCCTGTTTAGGAGCTTGTTCACAGCATCCCTGTGCATTTTCGCTGACCTGTTGGTTAGGATTAGATACTCACTCTCTGCAAATTTATTATTTCTACGTTCTCCCTCTAAGTACTCCCTCTAAGTACTCTTTTACTGGATCCACTACTTCTCCTCTCAGCGGTACTTCTCTTCTTTTACCGCCTTTACACCAAGCTACAGTTAGATTCATGCTAGTACACCTATATCCTTCAGTTTAATGTTTACTAGCTCTTATACCAGTATACAGGAGCAGCAGTATTATCAGCCTATCTCTTGATAGTACTTTTTCTGATTGAATTAAAAATAGGAGCCTTTCTATTTATTCATCTGTAAAAATTTCTACCTCACCTTCACTGCCTGCTGCTATTTTTTCTGCAGTAATTACTATATCCATATGTCTATCGGTAGTAGATTTCCCTGCTATTGAAGTCATTATATCCTTTTATTGATTCTTCTATTCCTGACTTTCCATGTTTGTAATAAACATAATAGCATTGTATTTCTACATGCCCGTTACATTGCAACCTTTCGTAAAGTTCCCTTGCCTCTTTAATATCTACTTTTAGAGCTATATCACATTTTACAAATATGTAGAAGGTGATAAAATCCGCATCCCCCACACCCTTGCAATCTTCAGCCAGTACCTCTGCAGTCTCGTAGTTCAGATAGGGTTCAAATTCTATGTGATTCTTTTCTACCTTCCTTATGAATTCTGTTATTACAGATGCTTCTTCCATGGAAACTTAGACATACCTTCTGCAGGTCATTTCTATCTCTTTGGCCATGAATTTGATGATGATTGGAATGTTATTTGATGTGTCCATATTATACTCCCCCCTTGATTATCTCTTTTCTTATTCAAGGGAATAATATATATTTCATTTTCTTATTATTACAGATTCACTGCATTATTTAAATTATGCAGTAAGGTTTTATGTATGAGATTTGTCAAAGAATGTTCATATCAGTAGAATGATTATTTCTTCAGTTCTTAGAGAATTTTTATGCAGTGTATTTTTTCATTCTTTTGCAGTGAACCCAAAAAATAGAGGAGTATTCCTAAAAGATACTCTCTCAGCATTCGTTTGACTGTTCTGCTTTCACCCAATATATGAACTGACTATTTTCTTGACTTAAACGCATTTTTAGATGTGTTAGTACAATTTTTCCCGTTCATTTATTTAGATGGAAGGAGAAAAGCTGCACTTTCCTTCTATGATTTATTTCCCAGTGTCAATTATCATTTTTTATGCAAAAATCCAACTCTTTATGAGGGCTTGATAGAATTTGAAAACAGCCTAAATGCCCCTTCTATGCAAATGCCACATGAAATTTATCCATACTCATTGGTTTGTCTGTAGTTAAATTTGTTTCAAAAGCCAAATTACATATTTTTGCTTTCATTGATTTTACTGAAAAGTCTTTCATGATAAATTTTCCTGCAGCAACTATATTATTATTTTCATCTTTTACTGTCAAAGGTATTTCACTAATGTTTATATCCTTATCTGCAGAATTTCTTATTACTAAGGTCACAATAAGTTTGCCACCGATTTGAAGCCCTATGTTAAAAGTAGACATACTGAGCTGGTTCTTTTCTATTTTAGGTAGTTTTTCTAAGAACTTCTGCAAATCATGTTTGAACCCCATAAGTTCCTCTGGTAATTCTTCATATCCTATCTTGGCATAATTTACTGCTTTTAGTGATGAATTAAATATTACTTTACATTCATCTAAGCTTATGCCATTTAAATCTAAATCTTTTTTATTGAAATAAAGCTTCCATGGAGTAGCAGCACAAGCTGGTATGTCCCCTATTTCTCTTAAGTCAAAAACCTGGCTACAAAGAACTTTTCCATTTCCATCTATTAAAACCAATGGTACATCTTCAAAATTTATTTTTCTGTTTAATCCATTTCTAAAATAAACTTTAGCTTCTAGCTCTTCTCTATCATCATATATATAAATAGTTGCTATATTTACGTCATTTTCCTTTATAGGTGATAACTCTTCTATTTCTTCTTGCATTATTTCCTTTTGAATATCTGAAATTATACATTCTAATTGTTGTGGTAATGATAGCTCTGTTTTTATTTCTTGTGACATTTGCCGCCTCCTATTATTTTCTAGTTCAACAAAACTCTAGCTTTAATTAGTGCTCTCAATAAAAAATCACTTAGCATAAAGCTTTTAAAATCACACTACACTTCTGCTAAGAGGTTTTTATATTTCACTTTAAGTACTCCTGATTTATTCAAATTTGGTAAGTAATTAGCCTACTACTATTTTAGCGTTATATTTGCTACATTCTTCCCCTTTTTAACTGCCTGCACGTTTACCTTCATACCTTTATAGGCCTTTTTAAGTTCCTTTGCATACTTATCTGCTAATGCCTTTGCATCTTTTATCAGACACGGTATCTTTTACTATTATGGTTGCTACAGCCATACCATTTTGAACATACACCTGACCAGCTTAAACTCCACTTTCCTTTTTTAAATCTTCAGTGTGCTTTTTATCTACCGCTACTTCTTTAGGACTTTTATCTGGTTTTACAGCCTCATGCTTTGCACCACAAGCTACTAATGATAACACAAATACTAGCATTATTGCTATTGTTGATATCTTCACAGTTATTTTTTTCATATACGTCCTCTCATATTTATTATACCATATTGTATTACCCATAATATAGATAATTGAATTATAAAAAATGTGGCTAATCTTCCTAAAATTTATTCATTATCACTGTTTATGTACTCAATCCTAGTTAGCCCTGGTTACCTCTAACCCCATAATAACTTCATATTAACCCTACCTTATAATTAAATTAAATAGTTAAAAGTTCTGGGCGTATGTATAGATTCTTGATAAAAGGAAAGTCTATTGCAATACCCAAATTTCTAGGTTGACATTTATAATTTTCTCAAATCCAGCTGCTATTTTTTCTGCAGTAATTACTATATCCATATGTCTACTCCTCCCCTATATAGCGGTAGTAGATTTCCCTGGCATTAGAATCACTATATCCTTTTATTGATTCTTCTGTTCCTGATTTTTCATGTTTATAGTAGACATAATACCATTGTATTTCTACATGCCCATTACATTGCAACCTTGTGTAAAGTTCTCTTGCCTCTTTAATATCTACTTTTAGGGCTATATCACATCTTACAAATACGTAGAATCTGATAAAATCAGCATCTTCTACACCATTGCAGCTTTCAGACAGTACCTTTGTAGTCTCATAGTTTAGATAGGATTCAAATTCTATGTGATTCTTTTCTACCTTTCTTATGAATTCTGCTACTACATATACTTCTTCCATGGAAACTTCACAGTACCTTCTGCAGGCCATTTCTATCTCTTTTGCCATGAATTTGATGATGATTGAAATGTTATTTGACATGTCCATATTATACTCCTCCCTTGATTATCTTTTTTCTATTCAAGGGAATAATATATATCTAATTTTCTCATTATTACAATTTTGGGGACAAATTAAGCCTGAAACAGAATTCTATTTCCATTTCAGGTTAGCCTACCACAAATTCACTTCTTTTTACTTGTTAGGAATTATCATTGCATTTATATTTTTTCCTTTATAGTATGCTCTAGCTTTATCCATGTATTTACTTACATTTGAATACTTGTTTTTATCCTGTATACCTTTTTTAAACTTCAAGGTTAGCATTACAGTATTGCCATTATGACTTATGTATGCATATTCCAGATCAGGATCAATCTTTAATATTTCATCGGTTATAGCTTTATCTATATTATTGGGCTTTATCCCTTTATCTTCCATTATTTTATCCGATGCTTGTACTCTTTTGTTGAAGCCATATTTTTGATAACCATAGTATCCTCCAATTGCTACTATTATTACCAGTACTACTGCTGCTATTATTTTTGCTTGCTTCTTCACCTAACTCACCTCCCCTGCACCCAATAATTATTATATTACTAATAATGAACTAATAAAAGACCATTCACTGTATTATTTAGGTAGCGGAACAATATATATTTCATGGATGGTTCTTTACATGTATACAAAAAATGAAACCTACAATAGAATTTTATTCCTCTTAGCATTGCATTTTAGAACAATGTCAAGGGTTGAAATGGGTAAAAACTACAATTATACCTGCATTTACGGTCTCTTTATTTCTCATTTTCATCTTATTTCCTACTAAGGTACTAATTATTCCTATTACCTTTACATTTCCCAAATACCTCAATCCAGGCAACACAAGTGTAATCAACCATATGCACCAATAGTCCCATAATGACTTAGTATCTATTTTATTCTATAATAGTAACATGAAGTAGCTATAGTTATAGTAATATTATAGAGTCTCAGTAGGCTCTATAATTAAAATTACTCTTTACTATATTGCTAAGTGACCGTTGAAAATATAATAGAATTTGTTGGAGTGACTTTAAGTAATGGATTAGGGTAGGAATGTTTGTTGTTGAAGCTGATTCACTACAGAATTTAGATTATGCAGTGAAGCCTTAAGTGTGGAATTTAGCAGTAATTGTTGATAGGGATAGAATTGTACCTTTCTTTATCCTTGCAAGATTGTTTTGCAGTGTATTTCCACATTCTTTTGCAGTAAAATCTGCTTTGTGTCAAACATTCTCACTATTAGCTTATTATTAGTTGTAGGGGAAAAACTAACTGGATTTGATTATAATTAATCAGTATCCACATCTATTAACATAATCCATGTTACCTCCAACCTCATAATGACTTAACATTCACTTTACACTATAATTAGATAAAGATAATAAACGGAAGACAATCAGAAAAAATCTTACTTTATCCAACAGATTTTTAATATATAGCTTGTTTAATTTTTAGGCGTTGAACCTTAATTTTTAAGTATTGAAAGTCACATAAAGTTCACATATCTACTTGATATTATAACTACAATTTTTGGTTATAATATTAAGTAATAAGAAAAGACCCCTAGATAAAGTAATGCTCTATCCAACAGTCTTTCAATATGACTTGTTTAGTTTTTTAGCTAGAGGTAGGATCTAACTATATTATGAATTGAGATATGATGTGCGTTCATGTTTTAAATAAAAGAAGGAAGGTTTCCCTTCCCACCTGTTTTTCATTTATCCATATATATTATGTTCAAAATCTCCTAGAGACCTTATGAACATGATAAGTTTGATTATTTTATTGTTAAAGTAGTACCTGCTGTTAATGGGTTACCAGCAACGTCAGTAACAGTTGCTCCCACTAAAGACTTAACAGTAACAGATGTTGCAGCATTATACTGAGCTTTAGTTAATCCAGTTATAACGTATTTACCAGTATCGCTTCCAACTCCTGCTGAAATTCCTAAACCACCAACTTGTACTCCATCTAAATAAACAGCATAATCTGTTCCATAAACTGGAGCTCCAGCTAATGTTTCACCTGTACCAACAGTTATAGTGTAATCACTATTTAAAGTAGCAGTTTTTATTACTGGTGCAACATTATCATTAAGCTGAACAGTTGTTGTTACTGGAACAACTGTGTCTCCAGCTGTATCCTTAACTCCTGATATATACAATACTGCAGCATCATCAGTTGTTGCTATAGTACCTGCTGGAATTGTAATAGTTGCAGTATCTTTAGCAGGATTCAATGTTACAGTAGTTCCAGTTGGAAGAGCATTTCCGTTTATTGTATAATCAGCAGCATTTATAGCTGAGCCTGCAGCAGTTCCCCCTACAACTGTTGTTCCAAAATTAATAGTATATACATTATTTGTTATAACTGGTTGTAAAAGAGCATTTAAAGTAGCTACAGGCGCACTAGTGTCTGAAGATTTAGCTACGTTTCCTGGTGTTATTGTGAATGTACCAGTTGATGTAGCTGTACCAAAATCTACAACAGTGCTATAAGCAACTGAATTATTTGGTGTTACAGCTTCATCAGTTAATGTTCCTGCTGCAAAAGTAAATGTATATTTACCAGTTAAAGGAACTGAGTTTGTTGGTGTTATTGTTACTACTTTATCTCCAGGTGCAACTGGGGATAGATTTAGTACACCTAACGCAGTAGTACCTGTACACAATACACCATCACTGTCAACTACACTTAAATTAGCTAATGAAGCAGCACTTAATGCAGAATCTGAACTCAATACTATACTAGTTACATTACCAGCACCATCTTTTACTACCTTTACGCCAGTAATTGCTGGTTTGGTAGTATCTTTTGTTAATGTAACTGACTTAGTTACTGCTGCAAGTGAGTTGCCCAATGAATCTTGAATAGTTGTTGGTAATGCTACTGAGAATGTTTGTGTAGTTTTAGTAGCAAATATATTGTTTGGACTAGTTACCAAATATACTTTATCATTATTAAGATCTGGTTGAGTGATTACAGGTACACCAAAAGTTGCTGCACTATTATTTGAATCTACAATATTTAATGCTGCAGCTGTTACAGTTGCTGGAGTTACATCCTTGTCAAATGTAAGAGTAAATGCATTATCTACATCTGCTGAAGGAGCAAGTGTAGCTACTGGAGCTGCGTTATCAACTGTTACATTAAATGATTGCCCAAATGTTGTAGCAATATTACCAACTATATCAGCTAACCCAACAAACTGAACTGAGTGAGCTTTTGTTGCATCTAAATCTGTTACAAAGTTTGCGCTTAAATGATCAGCCGCTAGAACTCCAACAACACCAGTTCCATCAACTTTTACTGAACCTAATGAACCAATTGGTTCTGAAAAATTAACTGTAAAAGATGTAGCTACAGCAGTTTTTGTTGATGCAGTAATACTTGTTACTGTAGGAGCAACCGTATCTTTATATGTTAATGTACTTACATATCTTGGTGTTAAAGCTGTATTATCAGTAGCACTTGCTATTGGTTCAACGTCAACCACTGCTTGATCAGTTCCTGCATTTGCTACACCAGTGAGTGTTGTAGCAGCTGCGAATGTTAAAACAACTGTTTTTCCATCTGATTGTAATACTGCAGTAGTTGGGGGTGTTCCACCTACTGCATAGTTAGCAGTATTTTCTGCTCCATTAGCACCTACGCCACTTGCAACTGCTGATGAAAATACTACTTTCATCTGTGTAGCATTAATAGCGCTAGCTGAAGAAACTGCTAATGCACCTGCTTTGCTAACAGTGAATGCTGACGCAATTACTGCAGTTCCTCCTTGGTAAGATACTGAATCAACAACACTTTGATCAGCTGATGTTGATGCTGCTACTGTTGGTACTGTCAATGTAACAACATTTCCATTAGTATTAATAGCTGTAGGAGTTACTGTTGTAGCTGTTGCACCACCTATTGATTGAGTTACAGCAAAATCGCTAATTGCTGGTGCTGTTGTAGGTGCTGCACTTAATGTTACTGTTACTGTTACTGTTCCATTAATAGCACTAACTAACCCTAAAACCATTCTGTTTTTATCTCTCTTAAACCTAGTCATATCAATACCGTTGACGATTAGGTATTCTATATATAGTTGAACTATAGTTAAACTATTCTTAGTTACGCTAATAATTACAATTTAAATCATTTTTTGTCTACAGTTTTACCCTAGTGTAGATAAACACTTTATTTTTAGGCAAAAAAATAACAGCGATTTTACTCACTGTTATTCATCCGATATTATTAAGTGTTTAGCATTTCCTTCACTCTATGGCTGTATCCATACTTATTAAGGAACTCTATCAATGCTATTTCTAATATTTGCCTCTGCGTTACATTCTTTTCATCCGGATACTCTTTTAATAGAAATTTTAAGCTACTCATCATTTGCACTGACAGTACAGTTGCAATACCCGGAACCAAATATGCTGGTATTTTGTTTGTAGTTCGGGTGTTAAGGTTTCACTAGTTTTGGCTAGTTGCTGCCGGTATATCAAATGCACTCGCGCTTACTGCTGTACCATTATCATATGATACTGAGTCAATTACACTCTGGTCTACTGTGGTTGCTGATACTGTTGGCACTGTTAATGTAACAACATCTCCATTAGTACTAATAGCTGTAGGAGTTACTGTTGTTGCTGTTCCTCCTCCTATTGATTGAATTACAGCAAAATCACTAATTGCTGGTGCTGTTGTTGGTGTCCCACTTAACGTTATTGTTACTGTTCCATTCACAGCACTTACTGACTCAACTGTTACTGGGGTTACTGTTGTAGCTGGTACATCAAACGCACTCGCGCTTACTACTGTACCATTATCATATGATACTGAATCAATTACACTCTGGTCTGCTGTGGTTGTTGATACTGTTGGCACTGTTAATGTAACAACATCTCCATTAGTACTAATAGCTGTAGGAGTTACTGTTGTTGCTGTTCCTCCTCCTATTGATTGAGTTACAGCAAAATCACTAATTGCTGGTGCTGTTGTTGGTGTCCCACTTAGCGTTATTGTTACTGTTCCATTCACAGCACTTACTGACTCAACTGTTGCTGGGGTTACTGTTGTTGCTGGTACATCAAATGCACTCCCACTTACTGCTGTACCACTATCATATGATACTGAATCAATTACATTCTGATCTGCTGTGGTTGATGATACTGTTGGTACTGTTAATGTAGCAATAGTATTTGTTGAATCCATTGTAACTGCTGTAGGTGTTACAGATATTACTCCTGCTGCTGTTGTCTGAGTTATAGCAAAATCTGAAACTGTTGGAACTGTAGTTAAAGCACTATTAAATGTCACCGTTACCGTACCATTCACAGCACTTACTGATTTGATGGTTACTTGAGTAGCTACTGGAGTTGTTTTTATAACGGCTATGATATTATCTAAATCGGTACTAACTTTTGCAAGGTTAGTTGCCTCTGCCTGTATGTCCACATCTTCTGTGTTAAGGTCTGTTATTAAATTCTCCCTATTCCTAGCTCTTTCATCTTTATTTACTGAAGCTTGGTCTTGTTTAACTGTCTTATTATCAGCACTAATAGCCTGTAAATCAGTATTAAGCGTAGCTGATAAAGTAGTTAGTTGTGATGTCTGGTCAGAGGTTAATGTTATTTTACCACGCTCAACTTCTCTCTCAAAATTTTTTATTTTACTTTCTTTGTTACTAATTTGCTGTAATAGCTTATTAATAGATTTCTCATCTCGGTTAACTTGAGATTGTTCAGAATTTACTTGTTTATTAGTGTTTTTTGTACTATCTGTAGTTGAACTGCTTTGAGTTGAATCACTTATAATAGCATCTAAAGCACTACTTAAACTATCGATATTACTGTCCCTGCTACTCTTATTACCCCTATTATTACTGTCGTAAGTATTACTTTCATAACTGCCATAAGCTTGTCGATTGTATCTACTATTATTCAATGTACCATGTGCAGCAGATACAGTGATTATTGGTGTAGAAAGCATACACGCTACTGCCATCAGAGCTATCATTTTTTTACTTTTCACTGAAAATCCCTCCATATATTTAATATATTATGAAAGATAACCCCTTTCAGGTTAACTTGACCAACTAGAAGTGATGTAGATTTTTATTTTAACGCAATACCAGTTATATTAACTCCTGCTACTTGAGTACCATATGTAACAATTGAAACATCTGTGTTTACAGGTTGATTTTTACTTTTCACTTCACCCCATAAACTTCCATGAAACTTATACTAATACATATATTATCTAGATTTTGTGGCAGTTTAGTGTCATATTTATGGCTTAATTGTTAATATTGCGTAAATTAATAAGTTATATCTAAAAAACTATAGTTAACCCAAAAGCTAATGTGTTATAAAAAAATAACAGTGGCTTTACTCACTGTTATTCATCAGATATTATTAAGCGTTTAGCATTTCCTTTACTCTATGGCTGTATCCGTACTTATTGAAGAATTCTATTAATGCTACTTCCAATATTTGCCTCTGTGTTACATTTTTTTCATCTGAATACTCTCTTAATAGAAATTTTAAGCTGCTCATCATTTGTGCCGATAGTACAGTTGCAATACCTGGAACCAAATATGTTGGTATTTTATTTGTTTGTAGTTGGAGTGTTAAGGTTTCTACTATCTTATCCTTATTGTTTTGAAGCATCTTTAGAAGTGGCATGAATTGATTAATATCCACTACTTCTTCCGTTGCACCTGATGTTTGCTTTGTGAGTGGTTTATCATTTTTGTCCTCTAACTTTCCTATCCTCATCACATAATTACCCAGCTCATTATTCCAAATGTAATTTTGATTTTTCATGTGTTCTGCCATTTCAATATGATTTCTAAAGCCTGCTTTCTTAGCAACTTCCATGGGGTCTTCTATTCCACTATTAAATAATTCTACTACTTTACCTATTCTTGTTCCTATTATCTTTACCTCGTTTAATCTATCTTCAAAAGTTCTCTTAGGTATTTCCACTTCATAATTTTTAGTTTTTTGATTCCATCTCCAGTTTCTCCTCTTCATGTGCATGTGTAAGCCTCTATAGTTCGTGTATCCAAGTTCTTTTGATAGTTCTTCCCTTGATTTGCCTTCCGTTAACCCTTTTAGAATTAGTTCCACCCTATCATCATATATTGGCTTACTTAATGATTCTGCCATTACATTTTCCCCCTTTTGCTATATTTCATTTACAGCTTGCCTTAAATCATTGGTGCTAGTATGAGTATATATTGATGTAACTCTTAGGTCTGAATGTCCTAACAGTTTTTGAATTCTAACTAAGTTTACGTTCTTTTGGACTAATCTTGAAGCAAAGCTATGTCTTATAATGTGTGCAGATACATGTTTGTCCCATTTGAGCTTTTTGACTGCCTCATTTATTTGCTTATTAATATACTGCGGTGAAATTCTTCCCGATTTGCTTGTTGCAAAGAAGTACTCACTACCATCGACTTTTAATCTTTTATTTTCTACATAGTCTATTAGAATTTCATACAGTTTATCACTAATTGGAATATCTCTATCTTTGTTTCCTTTACCACCAATCACATGAATTACTTTAGATTCAAAGTCTACATCTTTTAACCTTAAGTTAGTACACTCTGAAATTCTCATGCCTGTATAATATATTGAATTTACTGCCATTTTTACCAATTCGCTTTCTATTTCATTTACCAAAGAATTTACTTCCTCTTCAAGCAAATAAATTCTTTCCTTCCTCTTTACCTTGATTGGTTCAAGACTCAGTGCTATGTTTCTTTGGATCAATTCCTTCTTGTAGCAGAAGTTATAGAAAGACCTCAGTATATGATAGCTCCTACTTCTGGTTCCCTGGGATAACCCTTTAAGCAATTGACTACCTAAATATTCTTCAAGCTCACCTAATTTTACATCACTAAGATATGGAGGGTAATTGAATTTTACTTGTTGATGATTGTAAAACTTTTTCAACTCCCTCATATACCCTGCTATAGTTTCTTTGCTTTTTTCAGTATATGTTAGGTAGTCTTGAAACTGACTAATTGCTGATTTTAGAGGTGTCATAGTATCTCTTCCTTTCTTTATTTTCAAGTAATGCTTACATAATCATTACTTGATGCAAATATCTTATGTGTTACCATGCTGTACTGTTTACGCTTGCACCATATATTGCCACCGTTGAATGTTACCAATCATCACTAACGTACACTTTAGTACTTACAAGAATCACTGTAAAAAATTTATGTATTGGGCTATATTGTAAATACCCTTCCCTCAAAGTACCAAGCCTTACACTCAAAGTAAACCACTTGCAATAGTCTTTTTTCTCAACTCCTATTTCACCAAGTAACTCCCATCGTAATAAGTAATGTAGAAGATTGATCACTTCTTTTATTGGCCTGATTATGTACCTATCATTATCAAACATAATTCTTTCAATTTCATTTCTTCAAAACTTGAAGATGATGGTAACAGCAAATTCATTATAATGCAATAGAACCATATTTTCTTATTAAATTTTTTTACGAATATTAATTGATAACAATCCAATGATTTCTTTATCATTTAACCTTTAAATCATTCTTGATGCTGATTTTATTACTATATTATTAATAAAATAACAATACTACTAAGCTAAGCTACTGCTCAAAAACAAGCTATAAAGCATATCACGTTTATATTGAAAAAACTAACTATTAGGAGGCCACTGAAAAACTATCATTATTACTAAAATTATGACTTATAGACCGCATAATTGCGTGGTGATTTTTAAGTAAAATTAACTTTTTCAGTGGCCTCATTTTCAGGCAGCCTATTTTTGAAATTATACTGCCTATGCCATTTTATCTTTCTGACATGACCGCCTATAACTATTGCCTGAATATAAGTAAATATGCTTCCTTAATCCTTTCTTCCTCATACCTGAAATTAGAGACATAGTTACACCAAATTTCATAAGATACTCTAAACATTCTTACGTCTTTGAAAAGTTTCTCATCACTACTCCCTTTAATGGTTATCTATATGATAGCATTTATTGGTGGAGTCCTTGCAATCAAACAATAGTTTAGATCACCCTTCAATAGTTCCAATAAAAGCTTGTCTAAATTTATTTAATTAAATACTACTTTTTATTAGAATCTGTTACAGTATAGCATTGCAATTGTTGATTCAATAGGATAACCCAATGTTAATCCTGTAAACATAAGTTCTCCTATATTACTAGGATTTGCATAGTCATATTTATACCCACTTCCACCATCCTTAATTAGCTCTGATAGCTCCATATCTGACCTAGAAAGAACAAACTTCAAGCCTTCTTCAATGTTAATCCCACTTATCCTAGCAAAATCTCTGTATGTCCCAGCATATCTTTCTAAATTAAATACCTCTCCTACTTTTCCTTCGTTCGCCATACCAAGTATGAAATATCCCCTAAATGTATCTTCAGAATTATATCCATCAAGACTTTCTTTCAGTGGATGAAATTGAATGCTAGAATAAATCTTAGCTTTACAAATTTGATTTACATATCCATCAAGTATACTCATATTATTTAGTAGAACAAATCCTACTGGTTTTGATCCGTTGCAAACTGCCTCAACTATCCTATTATTAATGTGTATATAGCAATTTTCCCTTTCTATTATGTTGTAACTTCCACAGAGGTATAGATTTTGCCAACTTACCATTTCAGATCTAAAACTTATTTTTACGTCTTTAGGATACTTATATTTTCCCTGTACTTCTCCAGAGTCCAGAATCATAATCTCATATGTTTTCTTGTACTCCCTTAACCATGTCCCACACAATCCATTTCCATTTCTATCTCTATATTCACCTTTATGAAATTGTAGATTGCTTACCCAAGCATCTATAGGTTTTAGTCCATTCATAATATTAATCGCTCCTTTTTATAATTTAATTTTCACATTCCATTAAATCTACTGTTATTTTTCATACTTCAAACCTTTTAACTTCCTTATTACCAAAATTCTTAATATGAATACAGCTTCCGATGATAGCAAGAATCTGTTTTCTCAGTGCTGTGCTACTTGTTCTTTCTTACCTAGTGCTTTTGTTTCATTTAAATTACCTCCTCATAACATGATTTTTATGGTGTTTCGCTTTCAGCAATTATAGACTATCATGGTTCTAATGCACTCTTTTTGAAATTAAAGCAACTACGCCTATGTATGTTTGCTTAGGTAATTACCATTTTTATTAGACGTATAAAAATTATTTTGTTTCAGAAAAATAAAGAGCCTATCTGAAATAAGATAAACTCTCACCCTCCAATAGATCATCCATTTATGTTAGGTGATTTTTAAACTATTTCTAATATAATGTTCAGTTATAGCTTCATTTAAATTTCAATCTCAATTAATTAAGTTAGAATAAACATTATTGCCCTTTAATAGACAAAAAGATACAAGCAATAACATAATAAATGCTACTACTTGTATCCCTTGAACTCATTATCTACATCCATAAATTCTTACATATTTGTATAGGGTTGCTCTAATTGCATCTAATCCCTGATTAATTCTCTTGACTATCTTTTCTCTTTCCTGTTGTGCCATATATACTTTTAGAGTAGTGACTGTATCAATAATTAGGTAAAACAATAATCTTCTGAATATTTTCTTACTAGTTTATAAAATGTATTCTTTTTTAACCCTAATTCCTCCATAGCTACTACAGCAGTAATATCTCCTGCTCTCCATTTCTCATATACTGCTTTAAAATTACTTGGATATTGTACAGCTGGTCTGCCTATTCCTCTACCTCCATTTTTAGCTTTAAGGATTGCTATACCTTCTGCTTGTCTCTGTTTTATATTCTTACGCTCATTTTCAGCTACAAAGCTCAGTACCTGCAATACTAAATCACTTATGAAATTTCCGAGTAGATCTTTATTTTTAGTCGTATCTAACAAATCCATATCCAATACTTTTATGTCTGCTCTAATTTCTTTAGTGATAATATTCCACTCTTGCATGATTTCTTTGTAATTACGTCCGAATCTATCAAGTGATTTAATGTATAATAAATCTCCTTCACGTAGACATTGTTTTAATGCTTGATATTGCTGCCTACTAAAGTCCTTACCACTTGCCTTATCAATAAATATATCTCTTTCATTAATACCTAACTCCTGTATCTCTTTTATTTGTCTCTCAATATTTTGCTCTTTACTTGAAACTCTTACATAACCAAACATTTTATTATTCACAATAATAAACCTCCATCAATTAGTGGATGGATTGTAACGAACCCGTTTACAAAGGTCAAGTGGAATTTACAAGAATTTTCAATTTATTTTTATAACCTTTATAAACTTAAAAATATTAAATTTTTATGCAGCCCTAAAGGTACACCTTTAACAACTATATAACTTGTCATTAAATAGAATAATATATTAACCATAAATCTAAAATATTAATTATTTTTTACCTAGAATAAAACAACCACCTATAAAAAGTGATTGCCCTATCTTTAACCGACTTGTTATCAAATTGATTCAATATTATCCCAATATTTTCTTTACATAGCCAAATCTATCCTTATGTTTTCCTTCCAGCTGACGTGCCGAAATCAAATAATACAAGTACCCAACTGCCTTATGTGGGATATTTTCTTCTAAATACTTCATATGTTGTCTACAATATGGAGCAACAATTTTAATAAATTCTGAAAACTCATCCTGATCCAGGTCATCCTGAATTTCCACCTTTGCAGGTAATTTTAACATAAGATTATCTAATATTTTATTTTTCTTTCCTTTTTTAGCTATAGCTAAATCCAGGAGTTTGTTATAATGATCTAAATCACAATTTTTACTGTATATTACATTATGAAGCATGTCATCTAGGAAATACTCAAGTAGTTTATTAGTATTATTATTACAATTTGATTCGGCTGTTTTAATATTTATCTCTTTACTTCCTTCTGAAAGTGTTCGATTATAATCTACAATGGAAGATGCTACAGAATCAAAAGGACTTCTTATATAAATTTTAGTAGTTTCCGCAACTATATCACTGTGCATTATAAAGTCAATGTACTCCTTTAAAAAATCCTGTCGCTCCTTCTCAAGTTTTAACTCTGCAATACGACCCAACGGTTTATTATATAAATTATCATCCTTATCCATGAAGCAACGATAAATTATTTTGGTCATTTTCATTATTTGTTTTCTTATTTTCATAGCTTTCTCTCCAATTATTTATATTTTTTTGAAAGTATTTTATAGTAGACTAATTTTAAACTTTATACGTCCCTTTTTATTTTTCCATTCAAAACTTAATATTTTTTTCTTAAATTTATTTTCATCACTATTTACAATTCATTTTATTTTCTTCCACCCCTCCAATTTCAACAGATTTCACAGCAATTTTAAAAAAACCTAACATCTAATTTCTTAATTTACTATTTATATCTATAATGATTTTTTATTAGCCCAAAAATTTCTTAAATTTAGGATTTTAATTAAGGAACAGGTGCTATCCGTATGATGTCTCTCAGCATAATAAAGTTAGTATCAATCATAGGAAAGCAACATGTATTTCTTGCAAACTAAATCCTTAACTTTTACAGGATAAACCTCTCATATTACTTAATCCAGCAGCTCCTTGACCCATGCCAATTCTCACTATTTCTTATAGCAATCATGTCTTCATGTAAAGCTACTCCTAATGAAAGAAATACCTTTTCATCACTAGTCATATGAAAGTTTTACCATTTAAAACAGAATTCAAATTTTCCAATTTATTTATCAACAAGCCCATAAAATGACTTAAAATACATTTAAATTCTTGATATGCCAACACACGTACACTTTTTTTAAGATGCTTTTAATTTTTTCACTAGCTATATTGAAGTTATCTAATTATAGTTAATTTGATTAATACGCCAATATCCAGCTTAATGCCTTGAATTTTTAAACAAGCCTTTTATAAGCTTCCAAAAATATAGTTCCTCCATAAATGCATTAATTTTAGAGACACAAAAAAGCAGGTATATACAACCCACCTCATGTACATCTAAATATCCATGTCAATTAAACTTACTTCCAACTTTTTAGAACTTCATCAGCCTATAAAGATGTATACCCTTTTTTCACCTTTTATAAAACTTTGTTTTTCTATAAAAAATCAAACTTCATATGCCTATCAGTATGCCTATATTCATTTCACATCCTCCTGTTAAAAGACTACCTTAATTCACTTTCCTAATAAAAAATATTCCAGGCATATTTTCAAATTTACTTTATCCTGAAATTCATTTATATAGTACATTCTAGACTTTACTTTCACTGCTTACATATAAACCTGCTTACATTCATGCTACATTAGACTTTTTTCATATCAACACATACCTTGAAGTTATTGATTTATCTTTATTAAAAGCTTATAAATATATAAATTTCCTTCATTTTTACCATCTTCTAAAAACCCCTTCTGGTTTTGTTTTTATTTTCTTACCCTTACTCACACACCATATTCATAAAACCTAACGTGGTGACCCTCTGGTTCATTTTTAAACACCATTTATACCCTCAACCTAATCAAATAAACCTATAATAAATCCTATTAAATCTATATATTAATAAACACCTTCATCCTACTATGAAGATTATACTTTTAAAATAACAGTATAATTGCTTTGAATGTCTAATGGCAGTTATCTATTACAAATAAAAAATATATGTACATTACATATTAGGTATGTATGTGGATTTATTCATAAACTCCAAATTTATATTAAAGAGTAATCCCAAAGCCCCCAAATGTTGTTATACTGGAACTGACAGTATATACTATAGGCCTGACTATCCATAAAATTCTAATAAAAGGCAAGAAAAAAGGACTGCTCTATATTTCTATCTATACAACAGTCCTTAAAAAATATATCAATTGGTCATTTCTTTTTAGTATTTCTGTTAGTGGTCAATTTATTCTCATTAACCTGTTCTTTTGGTTGATTATCCTTTTTATTTTTTTCCGTACTATCATGGATTATAGTAGTATCATCAGATGTTCCACCTAAAGCTTTAGATTCGGCTATAGTATGAACACTGTCATCTATAACATCTGCTCTGTCTGACTTCTCAACAGGAGTAATTGCTTCATCATTTTTAGATTCAACTGCTTTTACTTCTGTATTAATATTAGATAAGCCCTGCTTGGGGTGTAAATTATTCTTGTTATGAACAGGTAAGTTATGCATATTCTCTATGTTAGCACCATTTAAATTTTGTTTAGATTCTACTGCCCCATCTTGAGTTGTTTTTTCCAATTTAATTACTCTACTTGTTTTGTCTTCAAAAGTTACACCATGGCATATCTCTATTTTCTGATCTAACATTTTTACGCCAGCTACATAGCCAATCTCCATGAGCATCTTTAAATGTTCAATAGCAACTGTCACCCTGGCACACTTATTTGAGACAATCTCATATAAATTGCCATTGTCCGTTTGAATGACCCTAACTACTGCATACATACAATTTGCCATGCTGCTGCTAGGAAACAAAGTACGAAATTTCCCCACGCCACTCTTCACCATAAGATTTGACATATTAAAACTTTCCCTGTCCAATTCAACTTCACCATTAACCAACTTAAGACCATTTACCTGCCCACAAGATATTAGAGCTTTGACTTCTTTGGGCGTCACTTCCAAAAATTCATGACTCATTTCATCATATAGAGTATACCCAGCAATTCTTGTCATGCCTAAATCAATACGGCTTACGACTGTCTTCATGTAAACAAACCTTCTTTCCTTAATATTTTTTAACTTTTCAACTGTGCAGGGATTCTAACGCAATTAACATAGTTATGCAATAGCAGTTTTGCTAAAACTATAAAAATATATTTTGAACAAAAATAAAGAGCTTGCAAGCTTTACAAACTCTCTATCTTAAACTAATTTCACCAAACGCCATATCTTTTAAAATGAGTACCCTACTAATATCTCATGTACACTAAATTTCCTATATTAATTTAGAAGTACTTTTTATGCTATTTTCTTTAATTCTTATTTTATCTTTAATATCCTGTAAGTCAGGCTCAAAAGAATCTCTATCTATTAGATAATCAATTGCCAAGCTCATATCCTCTAAATTCAAAGTACTACCTACATTAAATCCCACTACGGTCATCCCAAAACATCTCCCTTTTCATCTACTCTACTTTTTTATAGCCATTCTTACATGCACACTCCTCACACAATGTCTCTAACCAGCCATTTTTCTCGCAAAGGCTGCCTATTTTTCCACATTCATCACAAATCGTATCTGATTTATCTTCATATTTTGATATTATATGGTACACTTCTTTTATACTTGATAATGCATCAAACCTTAACCCTCCATATTTCTCCCGTATCTGGTCAATTTTAAATTCAGAAATATCAACATTATTTTCTTTATAAATGTTTTCTATTTTTTCTATCAGTTCAATAATGAGATCATGCCAGCCACATCCGTATTCATTAGCTGTATTGACCAATTGATTCCATATGTGGTTATCCATATTAATAAATGAGTATTTTTCTTTTAGTGTTTCCTCAATATGCTTAAATTTCATCTTAATGTCCCCTTTTAGTAAATTCAGTCTTACATTTATTAAATTCTACATCCATACTACTACTCTTCTATATTTTATATGCAATTTAAAATGTTATTTCGCACCTACCAAAGTACCTTTTATAGCTCTATTCTATGATCTATAGATACACAATTCCTACCTATCTCCAAATAGTAAGCCTATAATTTTATTATTCTATGGAAGACTGCTATTATATTTGTTCTCATTTCTCTAATTATTTTTTAATTTTAAGTACAAAATAAAAGATACCCTGAATCATCAAGATATCCCATATAAACTTAATATTCTTCTGCAAGCATCATTATTGAATGGTGTCCATCATCAATAATATAGATCTTGGCATTTATAGTGTTTTCCGTAAAATACCTATGTATTTTCTTATAGGGTGGTTTTTCTTGTGTATGTTCAATCTCCTGCAAGTTTTTTCTACCAAACTTGGTACGCAATATAAATATCTGCAAATAATCTTTTTTATCAACTTCCATTTCGTCAATCAAGTCCCACAGCAACAAGAAAGTTACTGGATTTTGTTTATTGATGTTCTGCTCAATTCCTCGAGTTATATACCTGTCATTCTGGAACATTTTTACACATCCTTTTCTTCTAAATTCAAAACACAACCTAGAAAATGATGGTAAAACAAAATTCACAGAAATTCAATACTTAAATTTACTAAATTCATAAAAATTTAGTAAATTTCAAACAGTACTGGTTTTAACAATTTATTTACTCTCCATTCTTTATACCACATTTAAGCCTATATTTCATGCACAGATTTAAGTCATACTTTTTTTCAATTGTGACATAACCAAGAGTGCCTACAAATTTACTCTGAGGCACTTTTGGTTGTTTACAGAACTAACTATTAAGAAGCACTTACTATTGTGTAAGTAGCTCCATCACTGGTAGTTACCTTAATTACATTTGATGAAGTAGCATTAAGTATTGTTAATGTTGTTCCACTAACGCTATAATCTGTACCAGATGTTAATGTTGTTCCATCTTTTGTTACAGAAGTAACGGTTACTCCACTTGGAATGGTTGCAGTAGCATAAGCTTGTCCAAATGCACTGGTGAAAGTTCCAGTTAAAGTTGTTTGAGGAACATTCATTACTGATGTACAACTTGCTTCTATATTTGAATATATCGTAGCTGCTGTTGCTGTAGGATTCGCATTCCATTGAGCATTCGCATCTGATGCTTTATATATTTTACCTCCTACTTCATAACCATAGTTCCCCATATTTGCTATAAGATCAAAAAGGGTTGATTTATTAAGTAGTATGCTACCTATACTTCCTTTATCCGTAACAGGCGTAGTAGATATATTATATATATCACCATCTTTTGCATAAACAACTCCACCTAAAGAAGTTGCAATTATTGTAGCTATTGCAATCTTTGACAATCCCATACATACTTTTTTACTTATCATATATAGTTCCTCCTTGTATATTCATTTACAAAAAAATAATAATTACTATACTATTCTACAATAAGTACAAATATCCTCTATTTTTTTTATATTTTCGCTAATATTTAATTATATAATAATCAACTTCTTACATACCTGCTTGTAGCTATTGATATATTCAAATTCATACCAATTATATTTAAAATTATATCCATTGCTGATTCTAGTAGAGGATCCTTTATGATTACAATATCACGGATCTCTTTAAACAAACCAGTCATAAATACAATAGCGCAAGTTCTTACTAATCCTAATCGTTTTTGGAGTGCAGCAATGATAATTATTGGTAATATAATATGTAATAATTTATGCCACTGAAAAAGTATTTGTAAATTCAAAGCTCTCGCCCCCTAGTACTTTTATATTCTAACCGATTAGTGGTGATTATTACATAAAAATTACATTAATTTTTTTAGATTTTTTTGTGTCCTATGCCAAAAAATAAATACATACACATTGTGTTTCCAATGCGACATAAATTATTATAAATACTATTTTACATTATACATATCATCTTTTATATTCATAACTTCTAAATTGTGATACTACAAAAAAAATTCTTTTATTGTGCCATAATCAACAAGCTTAAATTTAAAATAGCCTACAATTTAATTTATTACAAACTTTCTTTAACCATTAACAATTTATTTTTAATAGGCAATCGCCTCATTAACAGCACAATTAGGCAAAGTATTTTTAAAATATTGTATGTCATCATCACTTATTTGATTATCTAGTAAATTAAGAAATCGTAAATTAGTTGCAACTAGTGGATTTTGTATCAACTCTTTTAGAACACTTATATCGTTAATTTTATTGCAACTTAAATCGATGTATTGCAATTTAGTCAACTCACTTAACGCATTTATATTACTTATTTGATTACTAAATAAATTAAGATATCGTAACTTAGTTAATCCACTTAATGCATTTATATCACTTATTTGGTTACCAGATAAATTAAGATATTGTAACTTAGTTAATCCACTTAATGCACTTATATCACTTATTTGATTGAGAGTTGGATTGTAATTTAGTGGCAATGCACCACCATATGGAGTATAACCCAAATCAAGTGTTTGTAAATTAGTTAAATTCTCAATTCCACTAATATCCTGTATTCCTTTATTTTCAGCTGTTAATGTAGTTATTGTCTCAACATCACTTTTATAAATATCACCAGTAGGCTTATTTATTGTATCTCTTACTGCTTGTTCTAAATTTTTGTCTTTCAATGTTACTATCGAATTATTGTTACTACTACTTATAGTTAAAGTTAGCGCAACATTACTACTATATCCACTAACCGTCCCATTGAAAGTAAATGTACCTACCTGGCTTGTATTAACCTGTTTATCCCATGAAATAGATACATTTTCTGTGCTTCCATCACTCATAATGGCTTGTACAGTAGTTGGCAAACTATAGCTATCATTTTGATTTACAGTTACAATTATATTGCCTATCGTACTTATAGTAGGAGAAGTCGGATTTGTTGTGCCAATTGATGAATTATTGATTACTGTATAAACAGTGCCATCACTGGTAGTTACCTTAATTACGTTTGATGAAGTAGCATTAAGTATTGTTAATGTTGTTCCACTAAGACTGTAATTTGTAGATGGTACTTTTGTTCCGTCTGATGTTATAGAAGTGACAGCTACTCCAGCTGGAAGGGTTATAGTAACATAACTTTGTCCAAATGCAGAGTTGAAGTTTCCAGTTAAAGTTGTTTGTGGAGTATAACTTGTTGGTGTAGCATTTGCTTCTATAGCTGAATATATCGTAGCTGCTGATGCTGTAGGATTCGCATTCCATTGAGCATTCGCATCTGATGCTTTATATATTTTACCCCCTGCTTCATATCCATAGTTACTCATATTTACTACAAGATCAAGAAGAGATGACTTATTAAGTACTATGTTACCTATGCCACCTTCATTTGTAACTGAAGTAGAAGGTGCTACAGGTAATTTGTATATATCACCATCTTTTGCATGAACAACTTCTCCTAAAGAAGTTACAATTATTGTAGCTATTGCAATTTTCGACAACCCCATATATACTTTTTTATTCATCATTCAGTATCCCCCTTATATATTCATTTACAAAAAGTAATAATTATCATAAATTATTCTATAATAATCGCAAATATCCTCTATTTTTTTACATCTTTGCTACTTTCCTAAGTGATTCTGAGTTTGCTAAGTCCCCTGGGCTTGGATATTTAATCCCCGGGCATAAATCTATTGCGCCTTTGTCATAGCTTCTATTTGTTGTTCCTCTGCTGCTGTAATATACCCCTTAGAAACGGCATTGTTTAAATTTGTTACTGTAAAATTAGGATTCATTGTCCAGCAAGTTACAAAATAATTATATAAAGGACTCATATTTTACACCCCCAATAACATATTTATAGCTGCTTGCGATTGTAATAATCCATTTTGTAAATCTGCAATTTGCTGTTCTTGAGTTTCGGGGCGAGACGTATAAACATAACTAAAGGTTTGTGTTGAAGGATTATAATGTAATTGATAATCCATGTTTACTTTTGTAGTATCAGGTGTTGGAATACTATCCACATAAAATCCATTAGTTAGTCCATTTGGGGGTACTCCATTTACAGGATCATTGGGAACGTAATTTATATAAGTAACCAAACTGTCCGTTTCAGAAATTGCTTGAGTTTTTACGAATATGTTATTTGCCATTTTTTATCAACCTCCTAAATTATGCTGTTATATTAATAGAATCCCATATCTTTGCAACATTGTTATAAGCTGTTCCATTATAAGAATAAACTAAACTAGATAGTAAGTTTAAATCTTTATTGTAATACACTGAATCAAAAGACATTGCATAACCTAGCGTTAAATTATAAAGAATAACTCCTGATAAACTTACTTTTAAAATCAATGCACTTCCACTAACATAAGCTATTACTCCATCAGATGCAAACATACAAACCGCACTTGTATTATATAATCCATGCACAACAGACCATAATAGTGTTTTCGTTGCTAAATTGTAACAATATAAATATGTTGTATCTAATGAGTAATAAACATTGTTAGCATAATCTATTCTAGTCCCAATGTTACCCACTGTTGTGGAAGATATAAGATTTCCTGTAGTTAAATCATACTTATATGCTTGTTGAGATGCGGGAGCACCTCCTGTAAAATAAAAACTATAGTTATTATAAGATTAGACATCCCATAAGTTCCATTTGAATAAATTTGTATACTAGTTATCGCTGTATAAGTAGTAGTTCCTGTTAATTGTATTGATTCATAATAGCAGAAAGCACCATTGTTATTATAATAAACTGCATAAAGGAAGCTACCTACAACTCTTATATAACCAGTCTGTGCTGAACTATATAGGGCTTTACTCCAAGCGATTGAACCATCAGCTATCTTAATTTTATAAAGATAATTTTGTGTAAGAACATATACATAACCATCTCCGACTGAATATGCATTTAGAGGAATTCCTATTAAAACAGCTGATGTTGCTACTATTGCTCCTGATGATTTATTTAAAATAGCAACTGTTTGACTTGATGATGGAACATAACCCATATATATATAAGTACTATCTTCACCAATAACATTTTCAAGTACGTTTGTTGTGTCGTGAAAACTAAAGGTTTGTAGTAAAGCTGTTTTTTGCAAAGTATTTTGCATTTTCAAAGTATCTCCAGCACCATATTTCTTTCCTACAGGTGCTAAATTTAAAACTTTGCTTATTAAAGTTTGCACCGTATCAGACATAGAAGCACTTTGACCTTGTGTTATAAGGTTGTTAACTAGATTCCTTTTGTCGGATGGTTTCATTCCACTATCAGGTGTTGGTCTTACAATCCCTGAACCATTAAAACAATTCATTTAAGTCCCTCCTAGAAGTCGCAACCAAAACAAGTAATAGCATATCCTGCCGCGACTGTTGTACCTAATGAAACATATATTTTTTGCCCTGTTGCTAGATAAGGTGGGATTTCTCCACTTCCAGCATTATCATAGTTTGTTGGAAGTAATTTTATATCACTTGTTTGAGATGGAGAACTTGTGTTTGCTGTAGTAGCTGCCAATGCAACTTCATCAACAAGACTAAAATTAGTTGCTGCTGTTCCTAATCCATCATTTACAAATATTCTCAGCACTGTAGTGACGTTTGTTCCTAATGCCCTTACTTTTATTCCATCAAGTTTGCTACCATTTGTACCTGCTGTAAAAAGAACTGCCCCTGCTGTAGTTGGTGCTGTTAAGCTTGTATCTGCTGTCGTTAATGTTACCTTCCCTATATTTTGATTTTGAGCATAAGGTGGTAAATAAGTTTTTGCCATATTACATCGTACCTCCCGTATTTTTATACATATACATTATTGCTCCTGCGCCACCCATAGTTGTTAAAACTCCATTAGCATCTGTTACTGTTGTTATTCCATCTGGCATTACATGAGCCAAATGGGATTGTGTCGCTTTATCTGCCTAATAAGTACTTCGATAATAGTAAACTGGGTACTATTTCTTAATTCTAAGTACTCCTACTAAAAAAGTTATCTCATCCAGATAATTTTTATTGATTTTATTCTTACCACCATATAAATCAGCCCTCATTTCTTTAAAACAACGAGATAACAATCTATCATGTTGCTTTGAATAATCACGTTCTTTATCACCCTTTATATGGTTTATAACTAAATTGTTATACTCAGTAACAGCACTTATCACTCGAGTAGATGCCACCAACATCAAATTATTATATGCATGATTATGAGCACATTTTCATGAGGTCGTTCTCCTAAACAATAGTATTTTTTCTAGCAAATTAACATTATCTCAGAATGACCTTATTTTTCATGTCTTTTTATTTTCATATTTTGGATAATCAACACTCATGATTTCAGACAACTATTGAGATTACAACTGAATGAAATAATAGACCATAAGTTATAGAATTCATACTTCAAGCCTGTTATTAGTACAAAAACTTTGTCAATCCCTCGTTTCCCACCTTTTACCATTACCAATTCTATATTTTTAAAATTCCCAAAACTTAATTTCAATTTTTTACTCAATTTTTAAACTTTAAAATTTGATCAACTGTACCAGCATTTTTTCCTTCATGCTCTATCCTTTTTTTCTTAATGTTACTCCTCATTTTTGATTAGATATTTTATTTAAATTAATTGCCTATAATTTAATTACAGCAATTTTAAAATTTATATTATTGATGATTCACCACTAACTGTTTATTTTTTTTAATAGCTGTATACATCAAGAATCACCTTAATAAAACTATTACGTTTATTAAGGTGATTCTTGATGTCCATCCTTCTTAATTTATAATGACTTAACTAAATCATTCTTATCAAAGTATTTTTATTTATTAAACAATCTTCTTTAATTGGAAGTAGCCTTAAGTATACCTTCAATTCAAGCATTTAATATATCATATAATAATTCGATTTAACGTCTCGGCAACCCGATTTGCTTCATATAATCTACCAAATTCGTAATTATTTAGATCATGTGTATCAGAACCTACAGAAATATTTATTTTATAGTCTCTTATTAAATCAATTAAAAAATGTATATTATTATTCTGTTGTATAATAATATCATCAAAAAACTCATACATGGAATTTGAATTAATTTCCCAAAATATATTGTTCTTTGACAAGAACTTCGTTATATTAACTAATCCTCCATGATTATTTGCTAATTTAAGTAGATTGGTATGTGCTAATCCCAATCTGCATGTAAACTTCTGTAAATACACTTCTATATTATTTACAGGTATTCGAGGAGCTAAATTTTCAAGACATTCTATAAGAACATAATCCAGTACTTTTAAAGCTTTAAACGGTATATTTTCAACGTACTTCAAACACTCAAAAATTGAAATCTCAATTCCAATTAACACCTTTATCCTGTTCTTATAATATGTTTTCAGTCCAAGCAGTTCCTTCATATAAGAATCAACTTGAGTAAATTTGACTGAAAGATACTTATTTGTTTGTAGGTGGTCAGTTATGCCTATAGTACTAATATTATGTTTGATTGCATTTTCTATTATTTCCTTAGTAGTATTGATTCCATCTGACCATAGACTATGATTGTGTAAATCTATGAGAGATTCCTTAAACATATAAACTATACCTCATTATCTCCTAATATTCTTCTATTACACCATAATACTAATGTTATTTAACCTTGGCATATAAGCCCTATACAGCTTCCCATAATATTACTATAGCTAAATATCAAAAATACAACTAATACTCAGTATTGTTCTTACTATAAGCTAGGTGGTATTGTCATTCCTGGTGTATTGTCTGATGGATCTGATGGATAATAGGTTGGCTCATTTGTTTTATTTCCATCATTGTTTTCTGCATTATTATCTGTCTCTGTAGAGTTATTTTCTACCTTTGGTTGTTCGCTAAGTTCATATTTTACAGTACATTTTGGATAGGAACTACTCCACGAGTGATCGTTGGAGAGAAATTCATCTGTTACATTAAAATAAGTATGATCAGGAGTTACGTCAAAAGACCCATTAGTGTTAGTAAGATCCGAATACACATCTAATTGGTAGTAATCTCCATTAATCTTAACCATGCTCCACTTATAATCATCCCTCCAGACAACGCCATCTTTTATTCTACCAGTTACAATTTGCGATTCAATTCCTACTTTGTCTAATAATAAATTCATAGCTTCAGTAACTCCATTATCCCCTCCCTCACCTTTCAGCAATACACTTTCAGCCGTATCAGAAGGATCAGTATCACCAACACTATGTAGGCCATTATCGCCATAATTGTACGTTGCGTTCTCAATTATATAATCATGCAATGCTAACTCTTTTTCAAAATCAGACATACCTGGCTTAATGACCTCATCAATTATTTCATCTGCCATTAAATCTGTTGTAAGTGGCTGTCTATCCACTGCTACACCCTGTGCTTCATCAAATACACGATCATTGACATTCCTAAGATTGCCTATTACAATTACATTGGTACTTGACGTCTTATTCTCAACAATATATTTTGCCAAACTATCCGTTAAGTCAGTGTCTACTAAAATAACAGGTGATTGTGTTTTAGCAGCCAGTACTGAACCCACCAAAGCATCAGAAAAATCATTTCCAGTTGCTATATATACTTTATTAAATTTCAAATTTGACCTGAATTGATTCAATACTGCTAAGTTTGTTTCGTATCTATCTTTCCCTGCTAATCTCGTAGGATTGGGTACTTCACTTTCAATTGAACCATCTAATGCACCAGTACCACCCACTATATATGTCTTTGTTATTTCATTACTACTTATGTAACTTTCAGCTTCTGGAAACAATCCATTCTTGCTACTTAATATAATTGGCATACCTTGCTGTGCTGCTATGGATGATATACTTAACGCATCTGGAAAATTGTCTCCCGAAGTTACTACTATTGATGGTGACTTATCCAGTTTCTGTGCTATTAATACAGAAGTTTCATATCTATCAGCTCCACCTATTCTTTCAGCACTAACACCTGCATTCCCCAATTCTTCTTTTATACTGTCCGATATTACCCCCGTACCACCTATTATTATTGCTTTTGTGGCGTTAAGCCTTTCAATTTCAGTTAATGTAGCAGAACCAAGATAACATGATGCATATGAGCCTGTCATTAAAATAGGTGCATTAAGTTTTTTAGCAAGTGGTCCGGCACATAACGCATCCGGAAAATCCGAACCTGACACTATTATCACTGTATCTGATTGAGTCCAACCAGCTTGCGATATTAGAGTTGCAGTAGTATCATTACGCCATCCCCCTGAAATTCTCGTTTTAACAGTATCCGCATTAACAATAGATATTGCACCTAATGTTAACACTGATGTCATTATAATTATTAATACTTTTTGTTTTAAGCTTATCATTTACTAACTCCCACCCCTTACACTTTGTTACTTTATATATTTTTTTTATTACACTGTTGTAAGAATGTAATAAAATTCAAATTTGAATAATACAATGCCCAAGTAAATTATTGCCCTAATTGATAGGTCACTAGAGTAAGTTTTCCTATGGTTTATTATTTAGTTAGTGACTACACCTTTATCCACCACAGCACTGCCTCCAAATATATATGCTTTATTTATTGGATCTCCACTTAGATATTTTATCGTATCTTCTGAAGCACCAGCATGGCTCACTATAACTAATGGTATATCTAATTTTGATGATAATACTGCTCCAGTCAAAGCATCAGGAAAGTTCTCCCCAGAGGCAATTGCTATATCTTTATACCCGGTATCTGGTCTAAAGTACTTAAGTATCTCAAGGCCTGTAGCATACCTATCTTGACCTGCTAGGCGAGTTATGTTTATTCCAAGTGCCTGCAATTGTCTTTCAACTTGTTCTGAAACTACACCAGTACCACCTGCAATAATTACATTTTTGATTCCCCAACTTTTTAGTGATTGTAGTGTATCTGTCCTTAAACTATCTTTATCTGTAAATAGTATTGGCATTGTTTTCTTCGCTGAAAATGGTGACATATCCAAGGCATCTGGAAAATCTTGTCCATTTACTAATGTCACAGTATCGAACTATTTTATTTTTCTTACCTCTTCTCCAACATTTACTGCTGTATCATATAAACCTGTTCCACCTATTCTTACAACATTGTATTTTTGTTTTAATTCATTATCTATATTTTGTGATATAGTTGTGTCACTCCCAAGTATATACACATTCTTTGCCTGAAGTCTTGCTATTTCTGCACTAACACTACTATCAAGTTTATCTGAAGGAGTTATTAATACAGGTGCATTCTTTAAATATG
This sequence comes from Candidatus Clostridium eludens, assembly GCF_045310515.1. NCBI lineage: Bacteria > Bacillati > Bacillota > Clostridia > Eubacteriales > Clostridiaceae > Clostridium > Candidatus Clostridium eludens. The sequence continues at coordinate 110,691 of NZ_JBJHZX010000002.1, forward strand.
CAAAGCTTGAACCTACTAATGCATCGGGATAATTCTCCCCACTAGTAAGTATCACATTGCCACACTGATTCCATCCTTTTTGACTTATAGCTACTGATGTTTCATATCTATCGTTCCCTGCCAGTCTTACTGTGTTGCTAGCCTTAATGGCATTGGCAGATATATCTTGAGAAGTAAGAGGATTTTTAATAATACCCAGTTTTTCACCCTGCTTAACAAAAGCTACACCTTCATTAAAATCATACGCTTTAGAATACTGAATAGGTATTGCCACATTCCCAGTTTTATCTATATAACCACACTGATTATTAAAGCTCACTATAGCCAATCCCTCGCTAAAGTTATCTGTGAAACTGTATTGGGGCTTTAAGATATCTTTACCGGTTTTATCTATGTATTTATATTTTTCTATTACAACTGAATCAGCACTAAATACCGAACCTGATTTAGGATATACGGATGGAAGTTTTACTTTAGCCAAACCATCCTCAAAGTTCTCTGCATCTTCATATTTACACGGTATAACCTCCTTACCAGTGTTATCTATATAGCCAAATAATCCTCCATTCTCTACTTTTGCCATACCATTATGAAATCGATATATATAATCATATTTATAAGGTAAAACCACTCTACCTGTTTTATCAATTAAGCCATATTTCATTAAACCCAATTCGCTGTTTGATATCTCATATACAGATGCTAAACCCTCGCTGAAAGACTCTGCTCCATCATATTGATAAGGTATGGCCACCTTTCCTGTCTTATCTATAAAACCAGCTTTGCGATTTTCATTCCAATCTAAAGCCAAACCATCCTTAAAATCGTAATCTACGCCATATTCAACCTTAAAGGCTAACTTACCTGTTTTATCTATACACATATCAGCTCTACCTGGTAAACTAACTCTAGCCAGACCTTCACTGAAAGTTTCAGCCATATCATACTGAAGAGGTATAACTTCATTACCACTTTTGTTTATATAACCCCACTTACCATTTAATAATACAGCAGCTAACCCCTCGCTAAAAGGTTGTGCTCTATCGTACTTTGGTTGTATTACCTCATTACCAGTTTTATCTATATACCCCCATTTTCCATTAATTGAAACCATAGCTAATCCTTCATGAAACACGTTATACGTTTCTGTTCCTGATACATCATAATTCTTGTCCAGCCATATAACTTCATTTTCCACTCCTTCAGCTTTTACTATTAAAGGAACTGCACTCATACCTGCTATCAATACAAAATTTAATACTAATGACACAATTCTAATCCTTATTACTTTTTTCATTAATGTTCCTCCCTTTTTATAAATATACATCCTGTCAAGAAACAATCCATATATTCCATATATTTCACTAGTTTTATTATAATACCGCCTTACCTATAAAGCAATATTGACTTATAAGTAATGTATTTTTTTGAATAGATAGATAAGTTCTTCCTGAAAACATCATTTAAACAATAATTAAGTGCAGCCAATACATTAAATTACTGGCTGCACTCTATACCTTTATCTTAATTTAAAATCACTTCCACACAGGAATTAGAATCTGTATGAAAAATCACCCCTCTTACAGCTCCTTTCATACAAGCACAATTTATTACAGTAGTTTTATTTAATCTTTTAGTCCCAAAATCCTCATGGACATGTCCACATATAAACAGTTTAGGTTCATCTGTGATTATCTTTTTTCTTATTGCTAAACTGCCAAAATTATGGCCACTATCTCCTTCATCAAGGATGCCAAAAATAGGCTGGTGGGCAACTACATATTTACCCCTCATGTCGATATTTTCTAGATATGTACCTAACTCCAATTCAGTACATTCCCTGTCAATTTGGTAAAATTGAATGTACATTTTTTCAAGAGGTACAAACCGAGTCTCAATGCCAGCTTTATATGCATTGGGTAGAAAATTCATATCGTCCTCATCAGGAGTAAACACATCATGATTACCTCTAATGTAATAAACCTGTTTATTTGAGATTTTCATAATCAAAGACTTAAAACATTCATAATCATCCATTTGCTGCTCTGCTAATTCTAAAATATTTGACCCTCTATGGTCTTTAGCAATATCACCGGCAAAGATTACCACGTCAATATCATATCTACTATTTATAAAGTCTACTATCTTCTGTAGCTCCTTAAACCTGCCATGTATATCAGAAGTACACCATATCTTCATCATGCCACCCTCTGTATTATTCCATCCAAAACTTTACAAACTCAATATCTCTATCTGTTATCTTCCTGTTTTCCTTCTTGGCACAATTACTTACATCAAGTATTGTCATCTCATAAGCTGTCAATTCCTCTTTGTTCGCTTTTTTTCTCTCCAATTCTTGAATCCTCTCCATTATTTCTTGATCTGTCATCAAAACTACTCCTCCTATATAAACAATTAACTATTTTTAACTACTTTGAGTTACTTTTGAAGAATTGTAACACAATTAATTGATTTATAAAATACCTTTCATTAAATTTTTCAATACAAAATTCTGATATTTTATAAAACCAATAGCCAAAATCTTATTACATTTTTATGCTGCAACTATCTTCTAACCTCTCTATTCTTATTTAAAATTAAGTATGCTTTTTTAAGTTCAATATTTACAAACGTGAATGCACATTCTGCAAAATTTAGGTTCTAACTACACTCTACCTTGATATATGCCTTCCTTCTCAACTCTCAGATGCACTTTTTTTCAAGCCCACAAGACCACACCTTATGTCAACCTATTGTTTACACCTATCTTTTTTATACGTTTATAAAGGGCTTGTCTACTTATACCCAATTCTTTTGCTGTCCTAGCTTTATTACCATTGTTTCTATTTAAACATTCTAAAGTTTCTCTGCATTTACTGATGTCCCTAGCTTTAGCTATTTCATCCATATACTTCTTATAACATTCACGTAATTTCTCGTTATATATTTGCTGTAGCTTTATTCCTTTACTCTCAAGGTCTCTATTCTCAGCTTCTAGCGATCTAATTCTTTTACTTAACTTGATAAATATCTGCTCCTTTTCTTTTTCAAGGTCATGATTGTATTCTCCTAATCTATTTCTTTCAGATTCTAATTCCATAATCCCCATTAGTAAATTTGAATTTTTACATTTTATCCATTCATTTTCTTCTCTTAAATCTGCTCTCTCATTCATTAGCTCAACTACATCTTTTTTATAATGTTCTAATTCCTCTTTCAATGTCATAATAAATCCTCCCTATTGATACAAATTATACAATATAATATATGGAATGTTTATATATATGCACTTATATTGTAAACAGAGGATTTACATATACATTAATCATGTTTTATATCATCTAACATATATTATATACGTATCATAAGTGTCAACCTACTGTTTACACACCAACCTATCAATGATGATTTACACATGACAAGTCTTACAATTTATAAGCTTTCATAGAATATTCAACTATTATATCTGTTATCTTATATTTCTCCTTATACCAAATCATCTAAAATGGTGCATTCACTACATGGTTTCTATTACCAATGAAGAACTCAAAATACCGGGCACCAAGTCTCTTTAATTTCTTTATTAGCACAACATTATAAATAATGTCCTACAATCCAACTCCTTAATCCTAAAAATAGCAACATGGAAGCAGTCTTAATATACTAATTAAAGTATACCTTATTAAATAATGTTAGCTAAATGATTAGCTCATATTATATGAATCAATGAAGATTATATAATATGCTCCATGGAATGTTATTTTACAAAGTATTGGAATTATCATATCTTAGGCATTTAAGAATTTTAAGACTGCAAATTATTTTAATAATACATGAAGACAAAATTAACCTATACAAATTATCATTCACCAATAAACCTGCCTCCTGTCATCCGAATGAACTATATGTTGTTAATGGATATAGTATATATCCTACTTTAAGCAACTCTATTTTAATCCTAAAAATGCTGTTTTTCATGTTTTAAAATATTATTAATTGTAAAATTGAATATATAAATATAGATTGAGTTTCTATAATAAGATGCAAAAAAGTACTCCCCTAAATAAGTCATGCAATACTTTAAAAGCTATAACCATATTTGAATTTATAAGTCAATATTTATTTATAAGTTCGTTATATTTATAAGTCAATGTTGATAATATGAAGTTAAATAATTCAGGAGGTGAGTACATGATAGATTATGAAGTTATTGGTTCCAGAATTCGTCAAAAACGTTTAGAAAAAAAACTAACACAAGAACGATTGGCTGAATGTTTAAATATATCCGGTGAGTATATGAGTAAAATCGAAAACGGTCGTGCCCAGATAAGTTTAAAACGTTTAGCAGAATTGAGTCTGGTGTTGAAGTGCCCTATAGAATATTTAATAGCCGGTTCAGTAATGCAGGCACCTGATTATAAATCAAACGAACTTACTAAACTACTAGAATGTTTATCCCCTAAAGAAAAAGATGTTATATTCAAAATTACTGAATTAATTACTTCACTTAAAAAATAGGAGCATCCATTCTTTAAGAAGAAGCTCCTTTAATATATCAGCATACATAAAATTAAGTTCATCATATTAACTCAAATGTAAAAAAGACTTAAAATATAACTCTCAAGTCTTTTTTATCACTTTCTAATTTAGATTAACTATTTGGATTATGATTGCATAGTCCACCTAAAAAGTATACACTATCTAAACATTCAGGAATTACTTTCTCAATTCTCCACATGTAAAAAATAGAATGAAGTGTATTTTTTATAATACAACTTAAACATACACTACATATTTTAATAATATATGGTGTTTATTTTGTATAGCACAGTTCTTAACTTTTTCTTTATCACCTAACTTTTCCATTAAAAATTTATATTCTTTCGCTGGATCCAGATCTAACGCTGCAGGGCCAAAAGTTTTATGTATGATTCCAAGTATTTTATTTATTTTAAACAACAGATAATAAGTTAACGCTTCAATTCCCTTTGTTGTCCATTTATTCAAACTAGTATCTATTATTTTATTATTTTTTACTCCCCATGCATGTCTAACATATAGGCCACATTGAGCATCATACAAATAACCTATTACCACATACTGTATTTGATTATCCTTAAGTAATTGTACCGTATTGGGATGGCGACTCAACTACCACCTGCTTAAAGCAGGTGGTTGAGTTCAAATGATAATTTTTATGTTTATGTTTATCTATCAAGTCTTTTTACTATCAAAAATGGAAACATGGAAACAGCCTTAATGTATTAATCAAAGTGTGCCTTATTAAATAATTCAAATCAAATGATTGATCCACCTTATATGAATCAATGAATATCCTATAATATTTTCCATTAAATGTTGTTTTACAAAGTATCGGAATCATTATATCTCAGTTATTTAAGAATTTTAAGACTAAAAATTATTTTAATACTATATGAATACAAAATAGAAAAGGATTAACCTATACAAATTATCATTCACTAATAAAACTTCTCTCTGTCATCTGAATAGCCTATATGTTGTTAATGGATATAACCATATCTCACTTTAAGCGACTCTATTTTAATTCTAAAAATGTTGTTTTTTATGTTTTAAAATATTATTAATTTTGAAATTGAACATATAAATATAGATTGAATTTCTATAGTAAAGTATGCAGAAGTACTTTACTAAATAAGTGCTGTAATACTTTAAGACCTATAGCTGCACCTGAATTTTAGTGTCAATATTGATTTATAAGTCCATTATACTTATAGGTCAATGTTGATAATATGCAATTAAATAATTCAGGAGGTGAGTACATGAGTAGGATCGAAAATGGCTGTGCCCAGATAAGTTTAAAACATTTAGCACAGTTAAGTTTAATGTTAGAATGTCCTATAGAATATTTAATAACCGGTTCGGTTATGCAGTCACCTGATTATAAATCAAATGAATTTACTAAACTACTGGAAGGTTTGTCCTCTAAAGAAAAAGATGTTGTATTCAAAATTACAGAGCTAATTATTTCACTAAAAAAAATAGGAGCATCCATTCTTTAAAAGAAGCTCCTTTAATATTTGCTATCTATCCTATACTTTAACATGAATATCACAAAACTTTAGAGTATTAAGTACTAATAGGACTATTTCTATGAATTATTTCCATTTATGTAAAATAATTCTTAAAGTAGTCATATATTTTAACTTTCGATATACTTTAAAATAATTACTACAACATCCTACCTTTTAATTTCTTATACCCCCAACTAGCTCCATCACAACAATTTAGTCTTTATTTTCCTATATTCCATTAAACTATCCACATAACAAAAATACCTGCTATAACCTCAAAAGTAATAGCAGATATTAACCCATATATTTCCTGACTTTATCTTTCAAAATTCAACTACATTATTACAGAATATTTCGCTAAATCAGAATAATTGTCATAGTTTAAATAAACATACTCAATTTTTTTACTTCGTTTCTTACTTGATCTACCAGCTGGACTAGGCAACCTCTTGACCTGCATTTTGTGCCAATGCTTTGTTTCTTCTACAAGCTTATCATATGTAGGTGATTCATAATTACATATTAAAATTTTGCACCCATGCTTACCATCAATGTCCTTAACCATTTCAACAAAATTCTGATGTATAGTTAACGGCCAATCAAATTTTTCATTATCATAACTGTTTTTACTTACACGCTCAGTATCTTCAGGATATGGAACATCAGCCAGAATCCAGGCATCAGTATTGTCTTTATTATCTTTAATTATTTCAAAACAATCTCCGTTCTGTATTGTTATATATTCTAATGCTTTTGCCACTTTTTCAAGTCTCCTCTTTATGTTAACAGATTTGTTTTTACTCCAAATCTTTTTTACCCAGTTTTTTTTCTCGCAATTCATTGACTGTGTTAAAAGCATAAATACAATTTTTGCTTGTTCGGCTTTATCTTGAATATCCGGAAAATTATTGTTATACTGTAGCAATGCCTTATCAAACAGATCTTTATCCATAGGAATTTCAGATACCTCTCTTATGAATCTATCTCTAGTCACTGGATCTTTTAAAACTGCAACCAGATTATAAACCTTCTCGTTAAATTCATTGTATACAGCCCTATCAAACCACCAATAACGATTTAATATAAATGCGCCGAGTCCTCCACAAACTTCATACATGCTTTTACAGTCTTTAGGAATAAGTAATGTTAGTTCTTTTAAAAGCCTGCGTTTAGAACCAAAGTATGAGCATATATATATTATGTTAGTTGTAACCACAGATAGCATATTGTACTACCTCCTTTTCTACTGATGAAAGAGCAGCTTCCTCTTCTAATGCTTTAGCATCTATACGTAACCACCAAGTATTTTTTTGTTCACCATTTTCTTTAATTCTTCTATTATAATCATAAATTCTACCAGCCGATGGCTTCAATATGTCTGCTTCTAATAGGATTTTTTTAAATCGTAAAGGTACCCAGCCACAACCTTTCACGGTTTCATTAAATTTTTTAGTTTCTACAATATAATAGCCATGCTCTTCCTTATAATCTTCCAATGAACTATACAGTATCTGAAATACCTCCCGGCAATTCATTTTGTCTTTAGTTTTCAAAATTTTTATTTTATTAAAATTTTCATGAATAAACTTAGCTATCTCGGCAACATCATTAGCCGTCAAATCAGCAATATTATCTAAATAAGCTATTTTTGCTGTTACATCTTCACACCTAAATATTTCTTTTGCTTCTGAGCAGTTATAATTGGCATCAACCACTATTACTTTTAATCCATTCATAAGATTAGCTCTGTTATAAATTCTAGACACGTAAACTTTCGTACCATCTTCAGTAGTATGGGCTAGAGTCATACCCTTGACAATTCTTGTTTGTTTAATCATAATATTGACCTTCCTTTTCTCAAGTTGGTCTATAAAGCTTTATAGATATCCGTTTTTTATATTTAAAGATGAGCTCTTATCCTTATGCTCTTATTGTAAATGAGTGACTGGTGACTTTTTTTGAGCGACCAAAGTAACTGTATATAAAAAAGCTGATACGGATACACCTTATCAGCTTTTCATTAAAAAATATTTTTTTATAAATCAACTTTTAATCCCTAATATGCAATAAATTATGAATGGTAAAAGTAAATTCTAATTACATGGCTTGTGAAACAATCAAAATACAATGCCATAACTAACATATCTAATTAATAAAAAAGAACACTTCAATTTTTTTGAACATGCTCTTTAAAATATTATTCAATGTTATTTAATTATTTTTATTTTATCAAGAAGCTTAAATGGTAAATTCTTTACTAAAATAATCTCTAAATGTAAAGACTATACCTAAATCAAATATATTCTTTATGATAGTTTGTACTAATCCTTTTTTAATTTTAATAAATTTAGGCCTGTAGGTCATTCCATTTTTACTTGATTTACTTATATCTTTCATATAAGGTTCCCATTTCTTATGCTTATAAACATTTGCCTTATCTATGATGTCTACCTCATTGGCCATATTTAATAGTATAACTGTTAACAGTCCCCTTAAACTATATAAGCTTTCTATAATCTTAACTGCTTCCTCAACTTCCTTAACTAATGAACCATTATTATCTGATAATTCCTTGTCAGGTTCCTTACTATCTGATAACTTTTTGCCAGACACTTTATAACATATCTCCTCATACTCCAAGTGTACAGGATTTTTTAACTGTTCCTGATAAAACTTCCCATGATATGCATGGCCACCACCTTCATCTTTATCGAAAAATGGACAATCATTTTCAAGATTAACAGTATCTATTGACCCACCATCATAATTTAGATATGCATCTTCACATACTATATCAAGTTCTATTCTTTGTTCCCCTGACCAGTATTTTGTAGACAAACCAGTTAAGTCCTGTATAATTTTTAAAGTGGTTTGTTGTGCAGCATCATCTCTAAATAGGTTGTCAATCCTACCAGTCTTAGCCTGTTTAAAGATAATATCTAAAAACTCATGTTCATCACATAGCCCCTTATATGTACCAGTTACTCTAAGAATTTGCTCAAGTAACATATAATTTATTTTAATATTCGTAATAGTATTCATGTGTTACCTTCCTTTCATGATATAATGAAATCATTATATCATGAAAAAAGATGCGTTAAAACATAATTATGCAAACGTATCCTCAAAATGGTTACATGTCTTTGATTTTTAGTATACTTCAAAATAACACAATCTTATATAAGCATTGATATCACAGTGTCTATTATATAAGCTCAAACAATCCATGATTTGCTTCACAAGATTTTCTTTTATCAAGAATTTATACATACACCATGACTGCACATTAAATCTTTCCTTAGCTATTTTCCCAGCTCTTTTATCAGCTTCTTTATTAATCATATGTGCAAATTTGTTTTAAAAATTCATGCACTATTTTATCACTTCCAATGTTTTTATTATTCTCATTTACACTCCTCCATTCTTATTACAGTACCAATGTACTAGTTGAATATGACCAATGTATTGTTCTTCTATGGATATGATATATATTTGAAATTTCCATTGTTCCATTTAACCTATTATAGCCGTATGTATCAGTATAACAGAAAAAATCCCCTGCACTTATAGCTATACAAGGGATTCAATAATTTTAGTTTTGATATCTGTTCTTTAGTTCCAGAACTTTCTCCAAAGGCAGTCCTGTACCTTTAGCTACCATTTCTTCATTCACTCCAAGTCTTAGAAAGTTTACGGCATTTTCCTCTGCTTTTTTAGCTGCACCTTCTTCTCTGCCTTCTTCTCTGCCTTCTTTTCTACCTTTTTCTTCCGCAGACTTCATCCTAGTCAGCTGGTCGCTAATTTCTGCATATTTAGCTTCGTATAACATTCTAGCCTTCTCGTCCTTGCTTATTATCTGTAGTAAATCATAGGCTTTCTTTAAATCTTTTTTACTTTCTACCATCGTTACGCTATTCCTTATCTCACTAATTTATTTAGTTGGTCATTTGTTTTTTTAGCTCAATTACTTTTTCTAGCGAAAGCTCTGAACCCTGAGCTACTTGTTCAACTGTAAATCCCATTTTCAAGAAATTTTCTGCCAATTTTATTGCTTTTCTATTTTCTCCTATATCTATTCCTTCTTTTCTGCCTTTTTCTTCTGCAGACTTCATCCTAGTCCGCTGGTCGCTAATTTCTGCATATTTAGCTTCGTATAGCATTCTAGCCTTTTCATCCTTGCTTATTATCTGTAACAAATCATAGGCTTTCTTTATGTCCTTATTCTTTTCTGCCAACATCTCCATCACCCCCTTCGATTTTCCATCAAGGAATTCCATCCATTGAACTATCGGGTCACTTTCATTTATCTCAATATCTTCATCAAACAGCTTTGGTATTTCTAAAAAGTACACCGAAAGTATATCTGTCAGTCTATAGCCTGTTTCATCTTCTGTCAGATGGTAGCTTGAGTAGGGCTTCTTTAACGGCGTACATTTGAAGTCCACTATGTTTATGGTTACACATTTCTTTAAGTTATCGTAGGTATCTCCAGGCTTTATTTGACTTGTATACATCTTGCTCCAGTAGAACATGGTACGTTCCGGCATGTATTCCGTTGGTAGTATCTGTATCTCCACGTCAATTTGCCTTCCCAATCTAGTTTTTACCCTTACATCAAGTATACCTTTTCTGTCTTCTTTGAATTCTTTTATAAGCTCGCTATTTATTATTTCTATTCCATGAAATTCTTCTTCTGGAATAGCCAATATATCTCTTAGTAGTGCTATTAGCAGGTCTTTGTGCTTCTCGTTACCAAATATATACTTGAATACAAAATCATATTTGGGAGACATTATGAAATTATCATCTATTGTTTTTCCCTTTTTCTTAGGCATTCTACCACATCCTCTATATTACATTTGGCTGTTATCCTTCATTATATTCATACCTCTATATTCTTATTTTATCAGAAAATTAAGTTTTATTCTACATGGTTTATAGACTCAGATATTGCTACTATCCACGCTCTAGCTTTTTGTACTGCTGATAGTGCTTATATTTTAGGCTTGCAACCTGAAAAATTTACAGCAGCTCCACCGCCTCTCCCTTGTCTCGTTGTGAGGTATTGATGTAGAAAGTTGCTGCGGTCTGTATGGAAGCGTGCCCTGCCAGCTTTGCAACGGTGGTCAGTTCTGCCCCTCTTTTCAGCAATCTGGTGCAAAATGTGTGCCGAAACTTGTGTGGGTGCATTCTTATGTCCAGCTTGCCTTCCATCCTGTTTAGGAGCTTGTTTACAGCATCCCTGTCCATTTTCGCTGACCTGTTAGTTAGGATTAGATACTCACTTTCTGCAAATTTATTATTTTTACGTTCTTCCTCTAAGTACTCCTTTATTGAATCCACTACTTCTCCTTTTAACGGTACTTCTCTTCTTTTACCGCCTTTCCCCCAGGCTACAGTTAAATTCATTGCTAGTACATCTATATCTTTCAGTTTAATGCTTACTAGCTCTGATACTCTTATACCAGTATACAAAAGCAGCAGTATTATCAGCCTATCTCTTGACAGTACTTTTTCCGATTGAATGAAAAATAGTAGCTTTTCTATTTCTGTATCTGTAAAAATTTCTACCTCACCTTCACTGCCTGCTGCTATCCTTACCTTGTCCTTTTTCAGGTCTACTACTATTTCATTAGTATAGCTGCTGTCTACCAAGTACTTGTTGAAGGATTGCAGGCTATTTACCTTCTTATTTATAGTATTCATCTGGTAGCCACCTTGAACCAAATAGCTCCTGTAAGAGGTAATATGGAACCTTTTCAGGTTTCCTGTGAAAGTACTTCCCTTAGAACTCCAGCCACTGTAGAAACACTCTTATATCCCCCATATAGCTCTCTAGAGTCTTATCTGCCTTGCCATCTTATAGTAGATATTCTCCAAATCCAGCTACTATTTTTCCTGCAGTAATTACTATATCCATATCCATATGTCTACTCCTCCCCTATATAGCGGTAGTAGATTTCCCTGGCATTAGAATCACTATATCCTTTTATTGATTCTTCTGTTCCTGATTTTCCATGTTTATGGTATATATAGTAACATTGTATTTCCACATACCCGTTACATTGCAACCTTTCGTAAAGTTCCCTTGCCTCTTTAATATCTACTTTTAGAGCTATATCACATCTTACAAATATGTAGAAGCTGATAAAATCAGCCTCTTCTACACCCTTACAATTTTCAGCCAGCGCCTTCGTAGTCTCATAGTTTAAATAGGGTTCAAATTCTATGTGATTTTTTTCTACCTTTCTTATGAATTCTGCTATTACAGACGCTTCTTCCATAGAAACTTCACAGTACCTTCTGCAGACCATTTCTATCTCTTTTGCCATGAATTTGATGATGATTGGAATGTTATTTGATGTGTCCATATTATACTCCTCCCTTGATTATCTTTTTCTATTCAAGGGAATAATATATATTTCATGAATGGTTCTTTACAGATGGACAAAAAAATGAATCCTAAAGTAGAATTTCATTTTTCTTCCAATTACATCTTGCAATAATGTCAAGGTGAAAATAGTCTAAAATTATAGTTATACCTCCATTTACGGTTGCTTTCTTTATCATTTTCATCTTATTTCCTAGTAAGGTACTAATTATCTCTATTACCTTTACATTTCATAAATACCTCAATTGAGGCAACACAAGTGTAATCAGCCATATGAACCAATAGTCCCATAATGACTTGGTATCTATTTTATTCTATAATAGTAACATGAAGTAGCTATAGTTGTAGTAATATTATAGAGTTTCAGTAGTCTCTATAATTAAAATTACTCTTTACTATATTGCTAAGTGACCGCTGAAAAAATAATAGAATTTGTTGAAGTGACTTTAAGTAATGGATTAGGTAGAAATGTTTGTTCTTGAAGTTGATTCACTACAGAATTTAGATTATGCAGTGTAGATTAGGGTATGGAATTTAGCAAGGGTTGTTGGTATGAGTGGAGAATTAGTTATTTTACACATCAGAGAATTTTTATGCAGTGTATTTTCTCATTCTTTTGCAGTGAGGCTAAAAAAGAATAAAGATAATAAACGGAAGACCATCAGGCAAAGTCTTACTTTATCCAACAGCTTTTTAATATATAGCTTGTTTAATTTTTAGACGTTGAACCTTAATTTTTAAGTATTTAAAATCACATAAAGTTCACATATCTACTTGATATTATAACTATAACTTTTAGTTATAATATCAAGTAATGAGAAAAGATCATTAGGATAAAGTGTTGCTATATCTAACCGTCTTTTATATAGCTTATTTGATTTTCCAGTCAGTGATGAGATCTGGCTACATCATGAATTTAGATATGACGTGGTACGTTCATGTTTCAAATAAAAGAAGGAAGGTTTCCCTTCCCACTTTCTTTTGTTTTTATCATCCGTACAAACTTTATTGATAGTTTTTTAAGAAAAGATTACTTAGTTACTGTTCCGGTGAATCCATCAACGCTTGCAGTAATTTTATCTCCAGAAGCTACAGCAGTTCCAAGAGTAACTGTACCAACACCTGATGTGAAGGTTACTTGAACATTGCCATCAACATCGGCACCAGTTACCGCTTTAGCTGCACCAGTACTATCAACATAAGTTACCTTTACAATTTTAGTACCAGTGTAACTTGAGAGGATGTTTCCTGAAGCATCTTCTGCGTTAATTGTAGCAGTAGTGCCAGCAACAGTTGCAGAAATTCCTAATTTTGACATTGCTGCAGCAGTCACTGTTGGGCTAGTAGCAACGGTTGCTGTATTTGAATCATAAGCTACTTGAACTGCAGTTCCAGTTGAGTCCGCAACTGTTACTGGTACAGTTGTTGTAGCAACACCGTTAACAAACTGAAGATTACGTAAATAAGTTATTGCACTTCCTGCATTAGGAGTTAGTGTAACTGTAGCTACTCCACTTCCATTATAGGCTGTATATGGTTGACCAGTACCGTTTAGAGCATTAACGGTTATTGTCATAGTATCGCCAGCAGTATAGCTAGTCTTATCAGTTGTAGCAGCATAGCTAGCAACAGTAGCGATATCAGTAACTGGTACTGACTTCGTATCAATCACAGTGCCGTCAGAAGCTTTTTCCAAAGTAAATGTGATAGTATCTGTACCAGCGGCAACACCTGTGATAGTAATTGTTGTCGGTGATGCAATTGCAGTAGTACTTGTCACGGTCACAATACCTGAACCTCCCGAAGTTGTAGTCGCCTTAATGTCATAATTTGCATTAGAAGAAACCTTTTGTCCGTATTGGTCGATAACATCAAATACAGCATTAGTTGTACCAGTACCTATTATACTTGCACTAGGTGTAGTTTCTTCACTTAATGTAGTAGGAACTCTTGCTGCGTTAACCGTCAGATTAGTCGAAACTTGTTTACCAGTATTTACATTAGTAAGTGTTAAAGTATAGGTACCAGCTGTTGCTGTAGGAATATTTGAGAATGTCAAATAGTCTTGTCCGTTTGTATTGGTAATATTTGCACTAACCGCTAAAGGTATAGCGCCTGCACCTGTAACCTGTGCAACAAAAGGTGTCGAAGTTAGAGCTGTACTGTTTGCCAAGACAATTGATTTACCATATTGGTCTGTGAAGTTTACAGGGAGTTTAGGTAAATTAGTTGTATCTCCGCTAACAATATTACCAGTCAAATCACCAAATGCAGCTGTCTGTGCAGTAGCAACAGGATTGAGCGTTAGTGTTTTTGTAACTACCTGGCCACTTGCAGCGTCAGAAATTGTAATTGTTGCAGGCATAGCTGTCGCCGTGCAGGTATATTGCTTTGTTGTTGTACTATATGAAAGTGCTGTTATACCGCTATAAGTATATGTTAATCCATCATAGGTAGCACCGGTAGCTATTGCTCCGTTATGAGTAGGTAAGAATGCACTTCCAGCATCATCTGTTAGAGTTATTGGAAGTACTACACCAGTATCACCAATGGAAACTCTATCATTACCTGTATTTGGAACCAAATCACCTATTGTTACAGAACCAACTGTTATATTAGCAACAGTAATGTTACTTGACACTGTAACAGTTGGATCAGATGCTAAATATGCAGTCACTTTTAATACATCACCAACATTAGCTCCGCTAGCATCGAGAGTAACATTTGTATTGCTTACAGTTCTTGATGGAGCAGTAGTATTATAAACCATAACGGTTAATAAGTTTGATGCCAAATTCATTTTCTCGCCGTATTGATTGTCAACTTCATATGAAAGAACTTGAGAAGCGGCATTTAAAATTCTAGCGGTGTTAATTTTAATACTTGTAGCTTTTTCAGCTGCTACAGTACCAGTTGCAGTATCTGTCGTAAAGGTAACTCCTGATGAAGCCACTTTTACTGAATAAGATCCTGCAATTAATTTTGACCCATCAGCCTTTACTAGGTTTGCTGTATTACCATTCCATGTTGCAGTTACAGCAACTGGAGTCGAGCCATCCTTAGTAACAGTAAAAGTTGTTGCTGATTTCTGTGCATCTGTTAATGTGCCATTAATAGTAACACCAAGTGTAGTGGAATTAATAGCGCTAACGGAAGAAACTGCTAATCCAGCTGGAGCAACAGTGAATGCTGACGCAATTACTGCAGTTGCTCCTTTGTAAGATACTGAGTCAACAACACTTTGATCTGCCGTTGATGCTGTTACTGTTGGTACTGTTAACGTAGCAATTGTATTTGTTGAATCCATTGTTACTGCTGTAGGTACTACCGTTGTTGCAGTTCCTGTACCTATTGTTTGAGTAACAGCGAAATCTGTTAATGCAGGTGCTGCTGCTAACGCACTGCTAAATGTTACTGTTACTGTTCCATTAATAGCACTAACTGAAGAAATAGTTCCAGCAGCTGCTACAGGAGTGTAACTTGTTGGTGTAGCATTTGCTGCTATAGCTGCATATATCGTAGCTGCTGCTGCTGTAGGATTCGCATTCCATTGAGCATTCGCATCTGATGCTTTATATATTTTACCCCCTGCTTCATATCCATAGTTACTCATATTTACTATAAGATCAAGAAGAGATGACTTATTAAGTACTATGTTACCTATGCCACCTTCATTTGTAACTGAAGTAGACGGTGCTACAGGTAATTTGTATATATCACCATCTTTTGCATAAGCAACTCCGCCTAAAGAAGTTGCAATTATTGTAGCTATCGCAATCTTCGTTAACCCCATATATATTTTTTTATTTGCCATTTATATTTTCCCCCCTTAGGATTATGTTATTATATTAATCAATTGCAGAACTGCAATACATTGAATTTCAGGACTTTCATCTACCAACCCAGACGCTTTTCCCTTCACAAACTCCTATGTATGAAAATGTCTATGTGGACTCTTGAAATTCTGTACTACACATCTGAATCGTTTATACATACAGAATTATATTGCATATTATTTTTTAAAAAGGGACGAGAGATTTACTCATCCCTTTTATTATATTTCTATTGTATCTACTACTGTGTTATTGTGTAAGTAGTTCCATTACTAGCAGTTACTTTAATTACATTTGATGAAGTAGCATTAAGTATTGTTAATGTTGTTCCACTAACGCTATAATCTGTGCCAGATACTAATGTTGTTCCATCTTTTGTTACAGAAGTAACAGTTACTCCAGTTGGAAGCGTTGCAGTAGCATAAGACTGTCCAAATGCACTACTAAATGTTCCTGTAAGTGTATTTGTAGTAGTTCCAGTTCCGGTTCCGGTTCCTGTACCCTGTATTATTATATTCACAGATTGTATTGATCCGTTTGCTACACCATTAATAGTTACAGTATCTCCTGTTAAATCAGTTCCAGTTGAAGTAAGAACACCTGTACTTGAAAGAGATAATCCACTTGTACTAGTTATATCAGCTCCATTTGAATCTTTTACTGCCATGCTCCAAGTTGTAAATGGAGCAGTAGGAGTACCATATTGATCAACAGCCTTGAAGTATACTAATGAAGAAGTTTTAGTATTACCGTCTGCACTATATTTTGACATTATACCATTTGAAGCTCCACCACTGTTTGCAACGTTAGCTTGGAAAATAGCATTTGACATTGTTACATTGTTTCCAACAACTGTCATAGGCACATAGTATTCATTTGTATAAATATTACCACCAGTTGTATCACCTGGTTCTGATGCATCTGCCTTATCAACATAAAGTGAAACTGATTGAGCTACTGGAATTTCATCTTTTGAGCTTACTGCAGTTGAAGTAGTATGAATTAATCCATCTTGACTCTTAATTGTCACTGTTAACGTACCAGATGCAGTTGTCTTAGTGTTATCCAAAGTATTTTTACCATATACTCCTACTATAGCATTAGTATCATAGTTATCTCCTAAATCAGCAACAAAGTCAGTAGAGTTATCAACACTTACTGAAGTGATGTCTGAGTTAGCTAATGCTACCTTGCCTTTGCTTGAAGTTAATCCATATACATTTGCTTTAGCCTTAAGCTTACTTAGATTTGCTGTTCCAATATATGACTTCTTAGCTGCATGTGTAGCATCCGAAACTACAGCAACACTATTAGAAGTTTTTCCACTTGCAGGAGCAATCGCTGAATCGTAGTCTGCAGCAGCAACTGCATCATATACTGGATTTATAGTGCCTACTGTGTAATCTTTAATGTCGGTTGTTTTAACAACTGTATAAGTTTGTGTAATTGGAGTTACAGCAGAAACAGGTATATCATAACTACCGTCAGCATTCTTATACGATGCATATGTTGTTGGGAAATTTGATGTAATAAGGGTTGATCCTGATTGAACATGCTGCATTGCTGTATAAGTTACAGTTGTAGAGCCTGATCCCTGAGCTCCAGTTGCTTTTAACTGAATGTTCCTAGCATTATATGCTTTGTCAGAAACTACTGTAACCGAACTTGAACTTGGTGCACTAGCTTTTACATAATAGTAGTCTCCTGTTGTGTCTTGGTTTGACATATCTATGCTTCCTGAATTCATCTGTCTGCCAAATTGGTCTTTAATTGCTAAGCCACCGAAGTTATCACCAAAGTCTATGTTTTGTACTGCACCAGATTCCATATTAGGAACAGCAACGTCAGTTCCAACACTTAGTGTATTTGGAATTGCTTTAGCTTGAACTGCCAAATTTATGCTGCTGAATTTTCCTGTATTTGATGTAACTGCTTGAATTGTATATGACTGTGAGCTAAGACCTGATGCTACAGCATCTGAAGGTACATTAAGTTGAAGAGAAGCAGTTCCATCTGGATTGTCTATTAATTGTAAAGCATTTGCTGAGAATGAACCACTAATGGTTACCTTACCAGCTATATCAGTATATTTAGTTAATGTTGCACCATTTTGGTCAACAGCTGTGAACGGTATGATAACTCCTGTATCTCCAGCACAAACTGTTTGGTTTGGAGCCATTAATGAAAGACTCTGTAATTGTGCAGATTTCTTTAAACTTAAATTGATACTTGCTGATTTTCCGTTACTAGTAAATGCTGTGATAACTACTGGTTGATCCGCAACCATATCAGTTGATTGTGGTTCAACTTTTATTAAAGCATTATTACTATTGCTTGGATCTGTAACTAATTCAACTTTGCATGCAGTTGGATTTGATGAAATAAGTCCTGTAACATTATTATTTCCATCGTGCATTAAACCAGCTTTGATTAAGTCATAATTTGCAGTATCATTTCCACTTAAATCTGTTGCTGTGAAATCAATATAGAATGTATCTGAAGTATCTCCATCAGCAAATATTGCATTTGGATCATTTTCACAATATAATTTGTTTAATGTTATATTACTTAGAGTTCCCTGGTTTTGAGTTATATCTAAGTTAGCACTTGTTGTAACTCCTGTTGTTTGGTCTACTCCGTTTATTGTAGTAGTTGTATATTGTGTTAAGAAGTTTGTAGCACCGCTGAATGGTGTAACTGTCAATAATCCGTTATTAGCTGAAACAGTTCCCACTCCGCATGTCCAAGTTATGCCTTGAGCTATACCGGAAGTTGTTATATCATTTCCATATTGGTCTAATACTTTGTAAAGTGCATATCCATTACCACCTGTAGTAACACCACCTGTAGTGGTAGGTGATGTAACTCCCAATGTAGTTGAAGTTACTTCTATCTTATTTATTTTCTGTGCAGTTATTTCTACGTTAGTTGAGCCTAAATCTGTAGTATCATTTGTTACACCTACTGCATAAGTATCCTCTGGAAGATTTGATGAATAGGTTAAAGTAGCTACAGTGTTGGTTGAATCCCATGTAGTAGTTAATGTAACTGGAGTACCTTGTCTTGTTACGTTAAATGAAACTTTGGAAGTATCAGCAGGTGCACTACTAAATGTAACCTGGAAGCTTGAAGCACTGTTAGCAGTAACTGAGCTAACTGAAACCACTCCTGGAACACCACCTCCAACAGCGTTATTAATTTCAGTAACTATAGATTCTGGAACAACCCCAGTCCCACCTACTACATTTAAATCAGTACTAGTTGTGGCATTGTCCTTAATATACTCTATAGCGTTATTTGTTGCAGCTGTTCCATCTTGATCAACTAATACTAATGGAGAAGCTGTTTTTCCAGCCAAAGCTGAAGCTACTAGAGCATCTGCATATCCATCTCCTGATGCATTTGCAACAAACAACTTATCTTCTTTAACTGTATCTTTGAATGCATTTAGAACTTTTAAGTTTGTATCGAATCTATCTTGTCCACCATCTACTCTGTTTGTTGCATTAACAGCACTGTATATAGTGTCATTTATAACATTTGTAGTACCAACTACAGTTACTTTTGAACCATGTTTTTGAACAAAGTCAATAACTGGTTTCATGTAATCAGCATTGTTTAAGCCTAGTAAAAGTATTTGTCCTTTTGCTGCTGCTATTGGAGCTACTGAAAGAGCATCTGAGAATCCTTGTCCTCCAACTAACATTACATTGCTTGGATCTACTCCAAGTTCAACTAACTTTTCAGCTACAGCTGCATTAGTTTCATATCTGTTAGATCCACCCAATTCTACCAAATTGTAGTTTTGATTCTTCAAGTCAGCTCTTACTCCTGCTGAAACTGAAGCATTTCCACCAACCACATATACATTCTTAGCCTTTAGTGTGCTTAATGCCGCTTTAGTGTCAGGACTTAATGAATTTGCTGTAGTTAAAAGTATTGGTGCATTTAATTTTTTAGCTAATGCAGATGCACTTACTGCATCTGCATATCCTGCACCTGATACTAATACTACATCATCGCTAGTTGTCCAGTTTGATGTAGCAACCTGAGCAGCTGTTGCGTATCTGTCTGTACCACTTGTCCTTGTTACTTTTCCTGCTGCTGCTTTAACTGGATTAACTGGAACAGTTGATAGAGCCGTAGTTAAAACTAATGACATAAGTGCAGCACTTGCGAGTGCCTTTGTACTCTTTTTACTCATATTGTAATACCCTCCTCGATTAAGTGAATTTTAATTAAAATTCTTTTTCTTTTTTAATATAAATATTCTTTGAAATATATAATATATATTTTGAATATATATCTTTCTTAAAATGTATGTCCAAGTACTATAAGTATACACACATATCTATGTACAATTTCAACCTTATACTTTTAATACTTATACTGCTTGGTCAACACTTATGAAACGAAACTTATTATACCATGATTTGAATAGCATATTCTACTAAATCACACGTAAACTTAGTTAATTTTCATAAAAACTTAATATTTTTATACTATTTCTAACAATTCATTCCTTATTATAGCATAATAAATCCACAATTTCTACAGTTTATATGCTATGATAAATAATTTATTAATTAGAATTTCTAATCTATAATCCAATTATACAACAACATTTCTAATTTTTCCATACCCTAATTCATAGTAATTTAAGGTCTTATAAGCAATATATTCCTACATGCATTTTCTTTAAAATAATGCCACTATTAATTATACTTGAGCTAATGCTATATTATTCTACACAATATATAAAAATCCTTTTTTAAATCACTGCTGAACTTAAAAATTTAATATTAAGAGAAAAGGCTATACGAACCTTTTTCTTATTCAATGCCTATAATTTGCAGGTCATCAGTATTTTTAAGGGTGGCTTCTATTTCTGATGAAACAGATGCAGTTCCCCCCACTATTATTATATTTGAATCATCCTTGGCATTGGAAAATATATAACTATTGGCATTTATTACCTGGGTATCTCCTGCTCCTACTCCTGTCAGTACAAGTGGTGATCCGGTTTTAGCTGCAGCTGCCGATGCTACCAGGGCATCTGCAAATTGATCATCATTTGCTCCCCCTGCTGCTACATATATAGTGCTGAAATCCAATCCCCCGTTATTTTTAAAATAATTCAATACTGCTATGTTGGTAGCAAACCTATCGGTACCACTAGCTATTTTAGTTGCATTTACTTGTGCAGCTACTGAGGCTGGTAAGACTCCATCTCCACCAACAGCTTGTATAGTCAATCCATTGGAATTTATTACATCTTTAACTACAGATGCCACTTCCTTTGTAGATGCAAATAATACCGGATATCCCTTCTGGGCTGCAATGGAAGCTACTGAAAGAGAGTCTGCATATCCATCCTGTCCATTTACCAACACTGCAGTTTTTTGCTTGCTCACATCAAGCACCCTTTTGGCAACTTCTGCATTAGTTCCCATTCTAGTAGTATCAGTAGTTCCTGCTATACGTTCCACTTGATAATTGTTTTCCAAGGTATTTTCTATGTTTTGAGATACTACTCCTGTACCACCTACTATGTATACTTTAGTGGCCCCTAAGCTTTGTATAGTAGAGGCAACTTCTGCTTCTAAGGTTTGTCCCTGAGTTAAAAGTATGGGGGCATTGAGCTGTTTAGCCAGTGGTGCAGCACTTACGGCATCAGCATAACCATAACCATTTACCAGTATTACATTATTACATTTATTAAACAAATCTATGGCTACTTGGTTGGCAGT
This sequence comes from Candidatus Clostridium eludens, assembly GCF_045310515.1. NCBI lineage: Bacteria > Bacillati > Bacillota > Clostridia > Eubacteriales > Clostridiaceae > Clostridium > Candidatus Clostridium eludens. Next base: position 132,718 of record NZ_JBJHZX010000002.1, read on the forward strand.
GCCTATTCTTCCACCATCACCTCCATCTGTTCTCTTTACTGAAGCTGCACTTACACTTCCGCTTCCCAGCGTTACTGATAATACCAGTGCAGTTAGTATGGAACTTAAAAATCTTTTCTTATTTACCATTAGTTTATCTCTCCTTCGATTAATTATTAGACGCACACTATTTTTATTATATAACAATACTAATTTTTTTTACAGAGAATATACAATTTTTATACTGGATATTTTGAGCAGTTTTTCCTTTATAATTATAAATAATTGTAACTTTTTAAGTTCTTATAAATAAAATGATATTGTAAGCAAAATTGGCGAGGTGAAAATCTGTGGCATACTCAGACAGAGAACTTCTGGCCAGGATTATAAGATGTGAAGCAGGCGGTGAAGGTGACACCGGCATGAGGGCTGTAGCAACTACCATTATGAATAGAGTAAGGGTTCCCTATGGCGAATATCATAGAATAGGTCAGGGAGATGTAAGAAGAATACTTTATCAACAAGGTCAGTTCGACTGCATGCGTTCAGAAATTAATGGTGTACCTAATTATCAGACTATATGGTCAAATCCTCCAGAACAGATACATTATGACATAGCGGACTGGGCCCTGGCAGGTAATAGATTATTTAATATAGGCTATTCTCTCTGGTATTTTAACCCTTATGCTGCATGCCCCTGGACTTTTCCATATAATGGCACAGGCTCTTTTCAAATAAAAATACTGCAGCATTGTTTTTACAATCCAACAGAACTTTATGCACAAACTTAATAATATAGTTAATAGTGAAGAGTGATGAGTTAATAGTTTTGGTTGATTTTCGATATTTACCAAAAATCTTCATTTACTATTCATTCTTAATTCTTAACTTAATAATAAATTATGGAGGTATTTTAATGATTTCAAATTATCCTGAATACTTTAGGACTATGCCTATGACTCCTGAATTCATGCCTGAAATATGCGAAGTCGACTCACAAGATGAATTAATACAATGTGAGCCACCAAAAGATGAACTAAGACAAACTCAACAAACTCAGCGACCCCAGCAAACTCAATTTGAAATAGCTCCCGGCTCTCCTATAAACCAAGATATTAATTACACTCAAGGGTACTTAAAAACACAAATAGGAAAAAGAATAAGGGCAACCTTCCTGCTTGGAACCGCAACTCTTCAAGACCGCACAGGAGTTCTGGAAAATGTGGGAATAAGCTATATAATACTTAGAAATGAAGAGACAAATACCAGAGAACTGGCAGATATATATTCCATTAAATTTGTAGTGATATTTGATTAATGAATACAAAAACAACCAGACCAGCATTTATTTTTTGCTGGTCTAATGTTTATTTTTCTCCATTATAAAATTCTAAATAAGAATAGTACTCCCCATCTTTTTCCCATCCCAATACTCCATCCAAATTTACATTACGGGCGGCATGAAAAATCGATTTGTCTATATCTTTAAAATTCTTTTTCATTTCTTTTATCATATCTTTAATTTCATAGCGCTTACTACCCGCTCTTTTTTTCGTAACCACACAGGCACAATTAAGCGGCTGTATGGCTGCATTTTTTGTAAATGCCTCAATATCGGCTTCATGTACAAAGTAAAGGGGCCTTATAAGTTCCATATTCTCAAAATTTTCAGATTTCAGCTTTGGAAGCATTGTCTTAAAACTACCTCCATAAAGCAGATTTAAAAGAGTTGTTTCTATTACATCATTAAAGTGATGTCCCAGCGCAAGTTTGTTGCACCCAAGCTGCTGCGCCTTAGAATATAGTGCTCCTCTTCTCATTCTGGCACAAATATAGCATGGGTAATTTTTTGCAATATTATCTGCCACCCGAAAAATATTAGATTCAAAAATATGTACGGGAATATCTAAATACTTGCAGTTACTGATTAAGAGTTCTCTATTGTTTTCATCATAGCCAGGATCCATGGAAATAAATTCTAGTTGAAAATTCACCTTCCAGCGCCTGTTAATTTGTTGAAATAACTTAGCCATGAGCATACTATCTTTACCCCCAGACACTGCTACTGCAACTCTGTCTCCCTCTTCTACCAAATTAAATTCACTAATAGCCTTTACAAACTTTGACCATATACGTTTTCTATATCTTTTTGTAATACTGTGTTCTATTTCTTTTAGTGGTTTTGCCTCATTAAATGGAACCAATATTTCACCTTTTGTTCCGTTTATTTTATCCATGCCATCACCTCGTTCTTTACCAGAACATTATAGCATTTATAGTTAATAAATTAAAACTCTTCTTAAAATTGTTTTTCATTTGTTTTTCACTGAATCAGTCTAAATCTTAAAAGACATATCTGCAAATTCCATATTAATTTGTTTCATTTTATTTTTACAGTTAAGTTCTTCTTTATTTTTACAGCTAATATCTCTAATGCAATTTTCTTCTATAATTTTCACAGGAAGTTTTATGGTAAATTCACTGCCCTTCCCTATTTCACTCCTTACATAAATTTCTCCTCCATGGAGTTTCACAAAAGATTTTGCCAGATAAAGTCCTATGCCACTTCCTTCATTGTTTTCCATGGCACTTGCCCCTACTTGTCCAAACCTTTCAAATATAATCTGCTGTTTATCTTCTGGTATTCCTATACCTGTATCTCTTATTGTAATATATACAATTTCATCTTTATATTCAACATTTACATATATTTTACCTTTCTCAGGAGTAAACTTTACTGCATTAGAGAGTAAATTCAAAATTATTCTCTCCATCTTATCTGAATCTATAGCCATTACCTTCTCTTCTATATTTGTATCAAAAATTAGTTCTATATTTTTACTCTCTACATAAGGCACTAAAGATAAAGTAATGTCTTCAACCACGCTTACAATATTTCTATTATGGCAATTTAATTTTATAAACCCGGAATCCAACTTACTTATGTCCAGCAAATTATTTATAAGCCTCGTTAATCTGTAACAATTTTGTTTCATTATTTTTAAATACTCATCCTGCTTACTAATACACTTCTGGTCTCTACAGTCCCTACATGCAGCCAATACCTGTATTGCAGCAAAAATAACATTTAAGGGTGTCTTTAACTCATGAGATACATTAGATATAAACTCTGTAATATTTCTGTTAAGCTTCCTACTTTCATTTAGAAGTTCAGTATTTCTTTTTACATCACTTTTAAGTTTTTGAACCTGCTTTTCTAAGGTCATGCCATAAAATACACTCAATATAGATGAGTCCTCCAATGGTTTTTGACTAATTTTACCTTGTTCACTAAAACTATTCATATTTTCACACCCATTCCTGTATCAATAATAATCATATTTTTATTACATAATACTGTAATTATATTAATAATTATATTGATAATTATTATATTATAGAACTTTTCATAAAAATTATGTTTAATTTGACAATTCAATATAAGTAAAAGATTGTAGAGTTTCCAATTGAAAACTCTACTTATAGGTAAATACTGCATTTTCAATTCAAAAATTTGGTGAAAGGTTATATTTTAATAATGAATTTAATCATTTGGAAAAGCTTCTGAAATTCTTATTGTAAAATAAGTAATTAAAACTAAAATTTACACTCCGCTAATAATTATATCATTTATTCTGTTAAAAATAAATATTTTAGAGGGTTATTTTTGTATTTTTTTATTTTTTATGGTTAATATTTACATTTACGATTATAATCACAATACTGCTTATTTTTGTAAATATGTATAAATCATGTATGGATTATGTACGAATAATAAATTTTAATGGATAATTCATCATATATTAAAAAAATTCTACAACTTTAAGCAGGATTTTTCTATTTAATATAGAATATTTATATTAAGCAAAATGAAATAAATGTAGAATTTGTAGAAAATTGTAGAATATAAAGAGATCTAATACTACCAAGAAAGGGCATAATACTTATGTTAAAAATTCACTGGATAGAAATTTTTTTAAGAGGTATTCCTGAAAGTTTTTTGATAATTTGGGGCATATATGTAATGGCTGAAAAACCTCTCAATTGGAAAAACTATATTATTTCAAGTATTTCCATAAGTTTATGTATTTTTTTTATAAGAAGGCTTCCTATATATTGGGGAATCCATACACTAATTCTCATTATTTTAACAATAAGCCTCATGTTTATCCAGGGAATCTCACTTATTGTTTCCATGTACGGCACAATGATTATGTTTCTTATGCTTAGCTTAAGTGAAGTTTTAAATATATTAATACTAAATCTACTTAATATTGATATAAATTTGGTATATATAGATTCTATCACAGGCTCTATAAGAAAGTGTATACTTGGAATTCCCTCCCTTATTATGGTGTTTTTATTTATTATATTAATTCGTTATTTAAAAAAACAAAATATTAGCTTTTTAAAAATTTAATCCTTTCGTAAAAATATTAAAAGATTCATTTATTTTGGCATATTAAGAAGGAATTTTACTTTTTATGTAGAATTTTATATTTTATATTATACAAGAAAATCATATATAATTATAATATAAACTGAGTTATGGAAAGGATTTAATTTATGCTTAAACTTCATTGGATAGAAATTTTTTTAAGACTTATTCCTGAAATGTTTTTGGTAATTTGGGGCATAAGTATAATATCTAGAAAATCTCTTAATATAAAAAAATATATACTTTTAAGTATTATAATGGGCATAGTTACCTTTTTTACAAGAAGCCTTCCCATCTATTTTGGAGTACATACCATAATCATAACTATTTTAACCATAAGTATTATGGTAATTGCAGGGATTCCTATAATTGCTTCCATATATAGTACACTAATTATGTGTTTAATACTTTCATTAAGCGAATTTTTAAATATGCTAATACTAAGTTTTCTTAACATTACTGTAAATATTAATACTACAGCTCCAATAAAAAAATGTTTATTAGGCATTCCATCGCTGATAATTTTATTATTAATAGTACTGTTAATACGCTATGTACTAAGAAAGAGCCAACGGTGTAAAAATGTATCTAACTGAAAAATTGGCAGTGACTCTTGGAAAAAATGCTAGGAATATCTTAAACATAGACAAGGATAGAGAACAAATTATAGTATATGGTGCAATTAACCTTCTCCAAATTATATTTTCTATTTTATGGACTGTAATTATAGGATTTATTTTAGGTGTACTTTATGAAGCCCTTATATCTTCCACCACAGCAAGTATTTTAAGAAAATACTCTGGAGGAGTACATGCCTCTTCTCCTAACCGATGTATTATAATAGGTACTACTTTAGCCGGCACCGCCGGACTTATAATTGATAGATTCTCTTATAGATTTTCTTTTAAAGCTACACTAGCTTTAAGTATACTTTTTATAATAATAGCTTTTGTAATAATTGTTTTGAAAGCTCCTGTAGACAGTGCTAAAAAGCCTATTACTAGTATAAATATGAAAAAAAAATTTAAAAGGAATTCTATTATCACATTGTCAGTGTTTTCTGTACTGATAACAGTATTTTCTGTACTTTACAAAACAACCTCTGAAATTTACTGTTTAAAAATTATAAACAGTATTACCCTTGGAGTTTTATGGCAATCCATTGCTCTAACAAATAAAGGGACAATAATTTTCAATAAGATAGATCTTGCTTTAAAATATATAATGGAAAGGAGTAATATTAATGAAAACTAAATTTATAAAAATACTTATAACCTTATCTACTCTCATATGTACATTAATGGCTTTTACCATTTCTGCTTCCGCATGTAACTGGGGTTGGTATCAACCAGAAGAACCTGAGTGTTTGAGAAAGTAAATAAAATTTAAGCAAACTCTGTATTAAGTAAGAATTACTAATTTATCCAATTAGTAGTTTTTACTTTTTAATCCAGATACAATTGATATGATGGGAGGATTTATCTATGAAACGTACTACAGATAATATTTCTGTTATGCTGTCCATGATAAAAATAGCCATAATAATATTCATTGCTGTGATTATATACATTAATTTGCCTGATTATTGGGCTGAGCTGAAGATAAAAGAAAATGGTGATTTTAATTTATATACTTCACCCATTCTTTCAGGTATTATAGCATTAATTTGTATACTATGGTTTATAATTAATATTAAAATGGAAAGGTCCTCAAATGTATTTAGAAAATCCTGGTTAATTGAAACTATTTGTTTTACATTATTAATCTCTCTGCCTATATACTTATCTAACTCTTACCAGAATGAATATAAATACCTGTTTTTACTACTGATATTAGCTTGCGTAATACAATATGGCTCCAGATATGGAATTATAACTGCTTTTTTTTCTTCTTTTTTTATACTAGGAGTAGATTTACTATACGCCCCTACTGTGAACGATATAAATGTGTATTTCCAAAAAGACTTAATATTGGTAGGAATATTTATATTTATATCCTGGATACTGGGATATTATGTAGATATGGAAGCTGAAAACAGTAAAAATAAAGATGACAAATTGAATCTATTAAACTGTAAGTTGAAAGAACAAAATATTAAAAGAAGAAATATTGAATTTTCTCTGTTAAAAAACGAAGTATGCTTTCACATGTTGTTTGAGAATTCTGTAAATTCTATTATAGTACATGAAAACGGAAAAATAATATATGCCAATGAAAGCGCTGCTAAGCTCCTAGGATATAAAAACCCCCTAGGATTAAATGATAAGTCATTATACAGTCACTACTCAGCTTACCAAATAACTTCAATTATAGAAAAATACACAAATATTGCAGATAAAAAGTTATCTACAATTATAGATGAAGAAAATATACTGGACTGCAGCGGCAGGGTTATTACTGTAAGAAATACTTCTTCATTTTTTATCTATGATGGAAAATCTGTCATATTGACTTTTCTTCTAGACTTGACTTCTGAAAAACAAATGGAAACTTTAAAAAATACTGCAGAAAGAAATTTAAAATTGTTAAATGAAACTAAAGAGTTTAACAGTCTTATAATGGACTTTTTCATAAATATGTCCCATGAAATCAAGACTCCAGTTAATGTTATATATGTAGCTATTCAAACTATGGAGATATATTTAAACAAATACAATAATGAAGATATAATAAAGTGCAGGTCTTATTTAAAAACCATGAAACAAAATTGTCTGAGACTAATAAGATTAATAAACAACATAATGGATATAACCAAGGTAGATTCCGGATTTATTAAAATAAACAAACAAAATGGCGATATAGTAAGTGTAGTAGAAGATATAACTCAATCTGTAGCTTCTTATATAAACAGTAAAGACATAGAGCTGATATTTGACACAAATGTGGAAGAAAAAATTATGGCCTTTGACCACGATAAAATGGAACGCATAATGCTGAATTTATTGTCAAATGCCTTTAAACATACCCACTCCGCAGGCCATATATATGTAAATGTAGAGGACAGGGATAAAACCGTACTGATTACTGTAAAAGATGATGGTAACGGAATTCCTGAAGATAAACTGCAAATTATATTTCAACGCTTCGGACAGGCAAACCGCTCCCTATCAAGGGAACATGAAGGAAGCGGTGTAGGTTTGTATTTAGTGAAATCCTTTGTAGAAATGCATAATGGAAAAATAGATGTTACCAGCATAGAAGGAGCCGGAAGTGAATTTTCTATAGAATTGCCTGTAGAAATAATTGACACAGATATCCTTGATGATGAGATGTTATTTAAAACCAGTGTGGAACGAATAGATATAGAATTTTCTGACATATATTCTCTTACAAAATAGAAAGAGTTTATAGTTTACTTGAAACACTATAAACTCTTTTCATCTTAAATTTTAAATTTCTGTATCCTTTCATTCAGCTTTTGAGCTAGTTCTGCCTGATTTTGTGCTGTTAGGGATACCTGACCTACAGCTTTTGTGGTTTCATCAACCCCGCTTTGTATTACCTCTGTATTTTCCCAGGATTTTTGCGCCATAGAGGCCATATTTTGTGCTGCTTCGCTTACCTGGCCTATGGTTGCTGCTAATTCCCCTGACATAGATGCTAATTCTTCTGACATTTTACTTACAAAATCTGAATCATTGTAGTACTCCATTCCCATACCTGCAAATGTTTCAAACTGAGGATTTACCTTTTCATTTATAAATTCCAATATCTCCCTACTGCTTTCAGAAATGTTCTTAAAAGCTTCCTGTACCTTTATAATGGTGTCCTGAATACCTATAACTGCTTCTGATGACTGTTCTGCTAAGGTTCTAACTTCTTCTGCCACCACTGCAAAGCCTCTTCCCTGTTCTCCTGCCCTTGCAGCTTCTATGGCTGCATTAAGCGCCAGCAAATTTGTCTGTTCTGCTATACTTCCAATAGTATCTGCCATTTGTCTTATATTTTCTACCACTTTGCCATCTTCAATAGCCTTTAAGGTGTTTTTCTTCTTCTCTCCATATATTTTTTCTGTATATTCTATAGCAGCTTTTCCTGCATTTCTTACCTTAGTTGCCCTCTGTTTAGACTGTATGGAATTATCGCTTCCATCTGCAGCTTTCTCTGACAGCTCATTTATACTTGAATCCACTTCCTCTATAGATGCAGTTATCTGCTGAGATGCAGCACTTGTTTCCTGTATAATGTTTGCCACAGCCTTTAATGAGCCATCTATAGTCTGTGCTTTAGATGAAAGTTCCTCTGCTGTTGCAAACAATTCTTCACTGGAACTACTCATATCCTCAGAGTCTTCCATAATATTTTTCACCAACTCCACTATATTTTTCTGAGCCTTGTCAAGAGCTGCAGCAACTTCTCCAAATTCATCTCCCCTTACCATATTCACATTTGAACTAAAATCAAATTCGGAAAATTTACCTACTAACTCTTTAATTTTTAAAAGTGGTCTATTAATATTATTGGATATAATAACTCCAAGGCCTATAGACAAAAGTGCACTGACTAAAATTATTATAATTAAAAATATAAAAGAAGATTCATATTGCTTAACTCCATTATTGTAATCAACTCCAGCTGCATTTACTTTTAGAGATATGTACTTATCAAGTACAGAAAACATTTTTGTTCTATATGTCTCTGTTTTTTGAAATTCTACTCTACCATTTTGATAATCTCCCTGTTTTATAAGAGTTATGTACTTTTCTCGAGAATTTCTCCAGCTTTCCAAATATTGTTGAAATTCTGCATACAACTGTTTATCCTTGTCACTTACAATGGTAGATTTATATTCTGTTTGGAGTTTTTCATTCCTTTCTTTCAAGTTATTAATATCATTAACAACGGTATTTAAACTACCCTTATTAATTGGATCCAGTATAACAAGCATATCTGCCCTGGCCCCCATTAAATTTGTCTTTAGTTCTTGAAGAACGTTTGTCCCCTTTAAGTTTAAATTATACATGTTGTCTAAGCTTAAATTTACTTTTCCTATTTTATTTATAGATACAATTCCAACCAAACATGTAAATAATACCATTACCATAAAGGATAACATTAATTTTTTAAAAATCTTTAAGTTTGAGAACCAATTCATAACAAAATCTCCTTTACATATTATATTTTAGATTATTATAGCATAATAGCAAAAATAAATCAGCAGAATGACCTGCTGACTTATTTTTGATTATATATAGAGTTTTTTAGATAGCAATTTTTACATAGACTAAACATATATCATTTAAACTACACTTTTACATCCTTCACTTTTTGCTCCTAATTCACTTTTAATTGCATCTTCAAGTACATCCATGCCACATTTTAACTGTTCCTTGGTTATTACAAGAGGCGGTAAAAATCTGATTACATTACCTAACAGTCCTGCATTTAAAAATATTACTCCATGTTTAAAACAGTATGCTGTGATCTTCTTAACTAAATCTGCATAAGGCTCTTTTGTAACTTTATCCTTTACAAATTCCACTCCTATCATTGCCCCAAGTCCTCTTATATCACCTATTACATCATATTTTTCCTGCATATGACTGAGCCTTCCTATAATATACTTTCCAACTTCATCAGCTCTATGACAAAGGTTATCCTTTTCTATTTTTTCTATAACTTTAAGTGCTGCAACACAACCTAAAGGACTTCCTGAATAAGTACCTCCAATACCTCCAACACAAGCAGCATCCATAATTTCTGCCCTGCCTACAACTGCACTTAGAGGAAGGCCGTTTGCTATGGATTTGGACATTGTTATAATATCTGCCTCTACACCAAAATGCTCATGGGCAAATAATTTTCCAGTTCTTCCAAAGCCAGCTTGTACTTCATCAATAATAAATACTATATCATTTTCATTACATATTTCCTGAATAACTTTAAAATATTCTTTTGGAGGTACTATAAATCCCCCTTCACCTTGCACTGGTTCTGCTATTAGGCAAGCTATCTGCTCTTTAGAGTTTACAGTTTTTAACGTAGTTCTAAGTTTCTCAGCACAGGCTATACCACATTCAGGATATTTACATCCAAGGGGACATCTATAACAATATGCTCCTTCTGTCTTATAAGTTTGTGTAGAAAATGGCCCAAAGCCATCTTTATAAGGCCTGTATTTACTTGTTATAGACATTGTCATATTAGTTCTACCGTGAAAAGATCCCCAAAGAGAAATTATACCTGACTTTTTGGTATATGCTCTAGCTATTTTAATAGCATTTTCCACTGCTTCCGCTCCGCTGTTTGCAAACATAGCTTTTTTAGCATGGCTTCCTGGGGTAACTTCTACAAGTTTCTCTGCCAGAGAAATATACGGTTCATACATATTTACATGGAAACAAGGATGTATATATTTATCAAGCTGGGCTTTTACAGCTTCTACCACTCCTTCATCTCTATGTCCAATATTTTGCACTCCTATAGCCCCTGCAAAATCAACAAATACATTTCCATCTATATCTTTTATAAGTGCACCTTTAGCCTCTTCTACAAATATAGGCGCCGAGCAGCCTACTCCTGCAGCCACATATTTTTCTCTCTTTTTAATAAGTTCTTTAGATTTAGGTCCAGGTATTTCAGTTACAATTTTTGCACTTTTTTCCTCAATCATTTTGACTCCCCCAATACATTTTATGATGAATTAATATATTTTCATATTTAAACTTATAATTTATTGATTTAATAAATATATTATATATAATTTAACACATTATCATATATATTCATATGTATAAAAGGGACAATTATATAATGCACTATTTGTTTACTTTATACATGCCAAGAATTTTCTTATTTTAAAAGCTATGTTAAAACTGAACAGATGGTCAATATTTCTAAGATCACAATTTGATATTTCTTCTATTCTCTTAATTCTATATTTTAAAGTATTTTTATGGATGAAAAGTTCATCTGCTGCTTGTACTAAGTTACAGTTTTCGTCCATATAAACTTCTAAGGTTTCAACTAGACTTGTAGAATTTTTATTGTCGTACCTTATAAGCTCCCCTAGTATTTCTTCACATAGTTCTTTCATTTCATCTTCTTTATCCATCTGAAACAGCAGTCTATACATGCCAATATCCTTATAATTGCATATTTTATTCTTGCTTACCTTTAACACCTTTAAAGCATTTTGTGCCTTATCTACACTGCCTCTCAGATCTTTCAGCTGCTTCCAGCAGCTTCCAATGCCAATACTTATTTTAAGTCCTTTTATTTTTAAATTTACATTATCAAGTATTTCTTCTGCAATCAAATTTATTTTATCTTTTTCATCATCTTCTACAGGAAACATAACTATAACAAAAGTATCTTCAGTTATACTAATATATTTTTTATTTAATTTATGCATTATATTTATTATAATCTGTTCAAGCTGTTGTCTTGTCCTAAACTCCATATCTTCATTCCAAATGCCCTCATGTTTAACAATATTTACAAAATTGTCCATGGATATTACCATTGAGCAGTAAGTTTTATTTGGATTATACTTATAGAATTTAGCTTTATTCACCTCATCCTGGTCATAGTTTGAATCTCCAAAAATAACGCTTCTCATAAAACTATTCATTGACTCTTGTTCCATTTTATCCATAAAAATGGCCTTGCATATACTCTGACTTATATCTATTAATCTTACTTGAAACGGCAGCTCAAATATTGGAAAATTTAACAAGTCCGCAAGTTCTATTATCTTTTTAGGAGTACTTGAAATATAAGGTCCCACATTTATAACAAGTCCTGCTATATTCTTAGAATTTAAATCTTGGATTAACTTATAAAGGGTATCTTCATTATCTTTTATAAGTATTCCAGTTATTAAAATTAATTCTCCACCCTTTAGCCAACGTATGTATCCGGGATTTTCCATAAAATGCACCCATTTTATACTTCTTTCCATGCCTTTCTTTCCTGCTACAATTTTTAACTTGTTTGCATATGGTAAAGTCCTTATATTTTCACAATTTATTGTCATAGTTTACCACACACCTCCATATTATTTCACAAATGAATTCAACATATTTTGAAAGAACGCCTTTATTTTGAAAGCTTCAAAATAAAGGCGTCTAAATAAATTTTCGAGATATATTATGAGTTATATCATTTAGAAGAGTCATGTTATAACAATAAATTAAATACATTATTAAATTTATCATTATTTAATAATATTATTACCATTCTATTAAATTGTCAATAACCTTTTTAATAATTTACTTAGTATTTTAATAAATTATTGATGTCTTATATCAATTGCACATGGCAGTGATTTTTCAAAGAGAGGCTGCAATTGCAGCCTCTCTTTACTTATATTCTTTTATTATAATCAATTCCAAAATTCATATCTGGTCTCTCTTCATTTAATATTTGCATAAATTGTTTTATAAGTCCCATTTTCCTTAATCTTTTAAAAAAAGATTTTGGATAAGGTATATTTTGTTCATAACTTTTTCTTGGATCTATCAGCATAAGTGTTCCATCTTCTTGAACAAATAAATGAGGAAATCTCATTTCTAATTTAGTAAAGCCTAATTTTTTCATGTCATCAACTAACTCTGCTACTTTTATGACAAAAGATTTGCTCAAACCATACTTTATAAGATAATCCTCCACATTCATTCCACCCACATATTCCCTTATAATATGATATTTTCCCATATCATAAGCTTTAGGGAAATGAGGGCTTCCTTCTACTGATTTTAATATATCAAACTCTTCTTTACACCTCTGGGAGTTATTAAATATCTTTAAAACTTGTCCATTAGGCATCAAATACACTTGCCCACTATGGCCTTTTCCTAAATACTTACAAGATTTTAAATCAATGTGAATATTTTCATAACAATAATCATATGGGTTCTTCACAATAACACCTCCTTTGTTTTTATGTAACATAAAAACAAAGGATTTAACAAACAAGATATAACTTGTCTAATATATACTATTAAAATAATTCTATTATGTTACTTATAATAAGAATCACTTGATTACTGAAAATTCAAATGCATAATTTTTATTATTTAAGGTTAAACTTATACTGCCTTGATGATATGGTAACTCCCATATGTAATAGCTCCCATAAATTTAATGAATTTTTATTTAAAATTTTAACTCAAAATAATCCTAGTTATTACACTAGGATTATTTTGAATGTGATAGTTTATACCAATTTTGCAGCTTTCCGTTATACAGCCTATAAGGATGTATCTTATAAGATTCTAAAATAACTTTATCATCTATGGTATGCTTAGCATTTAGATAATCCTCAAAATCATATAGACACATAAAAGAAGCTCTCAGTCCTGAAATTATATTTAACATAGCTCTATTAAAATTTAGAAAATCTTCCCTGGATGTACTTAAAATCATATAGTCAGTTTGTACTATAAATCTTACAGCCTTATAACCATCTTTATTAATCTCATCTATATGTCTTGAAAATTTTAATTTTACTTCATCTGGTCTTAATTCTTTATAACAGTTAATTATTTTACTTGCACTAAAATTTTCTATATCAGTGCATTCATATGTATCTAACACATATTTCATCAATTCACGGTATACTTTAGGAGCCATACACACATATATTTTTTCATTTTTACTAATACCGTCCCTCACATAATTATACATATTTAAAACTAAGTGTTCCAATCCGAAATAGTAAAATGAAGAATGGAATCCAAAAATATTATTTTCACTCATAACTATTATCACCTACAAATAAATTAGACTTAATAGTTTATATATTCTACACAATATGTGTATACTCCTTTTAATATTTGCTGAAACTTTAATTTAATTAATAAAATTTAAGTATATAAATTATGATGCTGGGAATAGATATAAAAGTACACAGAAAAAATGGCATGCAGTTCCACCTATGACGAAAAGGTGCCATATAGCATGATTATAGGGTATTTTATTAAGCATGTATAAAACAGCACCTACAGTATATATAATTCCACCAGAAACTAAAAGAATTATTGCTGCTGGAGACAACATTACCAAAAGTATTTTTATGGCGAAAATTATTATCCATCCCATAAAAATATATAACAAGGTAGATAAAACATCATATTTACCTACCCAAAACACTTTCATTATTATCCCTAAAACGGCTAGAATCCATACTATCCAAAATATCAGCCATCCTACAGAATCTCTTAAAATTGTTAAAGTAAAAGGAGTGTAGGTTCCAGCTATTAAAAGATAAATAGATGAGTGGTCAATTATTCTAAAAACTCTTTTAGCTTTTGAATTGGTTATGCTGTGATATAAAGTAGAGCCCAAATATAATATGAACATGGAAATTCCATATATTGTGTAGCTTAGTACATACCATTTATCCCCCATCTTGCTTGAAAACACAATTAAAAGTACCATACCTGCTATTGACAAAAGGGTTCCTATACCATGAGTTATAGCATTTGCTATCTCTTCTCCCTTTGTATATAATTTTAATTCGTTGTACAAATGGAATCACTCCTTTAATTTTTGAATATGTATATTATTATATGTAGTTATCAAAACTATATGTAATATATTCAATAATACCACATGTAATATTTATATTCAATACTTATTATTGGTTTTTTAATATTTTAGAATAGACAGCACACAGATATGCCTCCCTTGTAGTAAATAAGTTGTTTTTTTAGTATAATGTATGTGTTAATATATTATGTGTTATTACATTTTGTGTGAAAATTTTTGGAGGTTTTAGTTATGTTAAAAAGAAGTATAACCGCAGAATTAATGAAAAAATTCAATGAGTTATTAGAAAAAATAATTCATTGCAGAGATAAGAATGACTATGAAAATGCCTTAGATTTAATAGATGATGCCTTTAAGGACATATTTAGACTCAGTATAAAATTTTTCAATTCTTTTTCCACGGAAAATCTAATTGAAATAATAAAAAGTGATGGTACCATAAACTCGGATAAATACATAATGATGGCTAAATTATTAGAAGAAGAAGCTAATATTTTAGAAGTCCAAAATAAAACAGAAGATGCTTTTTATATATATGAAAAGTCTTTGAATCTATTTTTAAATGCCTATCTTACTGAAGATAACCACTGCGATTTAGAAGGCTATTTTTCAGATATAGACTCTATTATATATAAAATCTCTCAATATAAGTTATCCTCTGAACTTGAAAATAGACTAATAGAATATTACGTAAAAACCGGGACTTATGACAAGGCTGAAAATATAATATATGAAATGCTGCAAGATACTGGTTTTTCTAAAGACTGCTTGAAAAATGCCATAGAATTTTATGAAAGATTACTTGTTAAAAGTGACAGCGAACTTAACAGTGGAAATCTACCTCGAGAAGAAGTACTTGAATCAATAGATTCTTTAAAAGAAAAGTTAAAGTAAATCATTGAAACCTTCTAAAAGTTTCAATGATCTACTTTAACTTCATCTTCCAGCTGCATTGAAGGCTTATTCTTTTTTTGTGTAAATGTTACGAGGGAGCCAAATAATATAAACAATATACCCATTATAGTATTAAAAGGTATACTTTCCTTCAATATTATTAATGCCAGAATAGGAGCAAGGGCTGGCTTAATGAAAAATACTACAGATGCAGTAGTTGCAGAGGTTTTGTCCATGGCAAGAAAGTAAAAAAGGTACCCAAGACCTGTTACAACTACACCTAAATAAATTATAGTAAATACATTGTGAGCATTTATTCCCTGAAACATAGGAATATCTGATAAAATGGCAAAACTGCTATTTGAAACTGCACCTTTAAGTATTGAAAGTTTAGAAATACATATTAATACAAACATTATAATGTCCCCGGCTAAAAATGTTAAACAATTCATAGCTATACTTCCATATCTGGAGGACTTCATTTTGCCTATTACGCTGTATATTGAAAATGTAAGGGCTGCCACTATACATAAGATTATGCCTTTAACACTTCCACTATGGCCTGCTGCAAATGGATTTAAAATACATACTATTCCAATTAAACTTAATATCAAAGAAGCAATTGTAGCTTTATTTAAATCCTCTTTTAAAATTAAGTACGCAAAAGGAATGGTAAATATAGGGTTTGTACTAAATATTATAGCTACAGTAGATGCCTTTGTATACACTATGGCCAGTTGAAAAAAAGACATACTAATTACAACACATAAAAGACCATTTATAATAAAATAGCACAGATCTTTTCTATCTAATTTTATGCCCTTATCTTTAAGTGCCTTAATAGTGGGTGGCAATAGTATAAGTCCACCTATTAAAAACCTTAAAAAATTCAATTGAAACGGATTTATAACATCAGAAACCACTTTACCTGCTATTTCCATAGTGCTAAAAGTTACAGCAGCTAAAATGATATATACATATCCCATTTTGTCATCCCCTTATAAATAATTAAAAATTAAAACCCCACCATGCCGCAGCATAAGTTATATTGAACCCGCTCTTAGCAGGTGGGCATCTCCTTTTTGCTTCTTGTGCTCAAAATAAATTGAGTTTCATTCCACAAAAAGAGTCCGATTCCCTTTTATAAAATGTTCAGCCAACATTAACTTATTCCACGTACATAGTAGGAATTACTATTACTTTATATTAAGTTTTCAACTAACATAAACTTCTCAGTTAATATAATTTATTTTACTATATTATTATACTACATTTTTTAAAATTTATCTTTACTATATATCACAATTTAATTATAAATCCAAAAATTTTTTTACATTATTTCGTACTGATTCCAAGTTCTTTTAATTGAATTTCATCTACCACATTAGGTGCTTGTGTTAATGGACAAAATGCATTTTGATTTTTAGGAAATGCTATAACATCTTTAATATTATCAGTTTTGGCCAAAAACATTATCATTCTGTCAAATCCATAAGCAAGACCTCCATGTGGCGGTGGACCAAACTTAAGTGCTTCTAGAAAATATCCAAACTTATCCCAAGCAATTTCCTCTTCCATACCAATTACCTTAAACATCTCTTCCTGGAGCTTTGTATCATGTATTCTTATACTTCCTCCACCCAGTTCTTCTCCATTTAATACTATGTCATAGGCTTTAGCTCTTACCTTTTCCGGATGGCTTTGTAAATACTGTATGTCTTCATCCATTGGCATAGTAAAAGGATGATGTTCTGCCTGATATCTATTCTCCTCTTCATTATAGGATAAAAGAGGAAATTCTGTTATCCATACAAATTTAAATTGGTTATTTCCTTCCAGTATGCCGGTTTCCTTAGCCATATGGCTTCTAAGTGCACCCAAACTTTCAAATACAACTTTGTTTTTATCTCCTACTATTAAAATTAAATCCCCTTGAACTGCTTCCATTTTATTTAATATACTTTGGGTATCTTTTTCAGTCAAAAATTTTGATATAGAAGATTTAATTCCATCTTTTTTATATGCTATCCATATAAGTCCTTTTGCACCATAAGTTTTGACAAACTCAACTAATTTGTCAATTTGTTTTCTCCCCATGTCACCAGAACCTGAAACTTTTATAGCCCTTACAGAGCCTCCACTTTCAAGTGCATCTTGGAATATTTTAAAATCTATGTCTTTAACAATTTCACTTATGTCATTTATCTCCATGCCAAACCTTAAATCAGGTTTATCGCTTCCATATTTATCCACAGCGGTTTTATAGGTCATTCTTTCTATAGGAAGATTTACATCTACACCCAGTACCTCTTTAAATACCCTTTTAATAAGCCTTTCATTTAGTTCCATTACTTCCTCTGCATCCACAAAGGAAAGTTCCATATCTACCTGAGTAAATTCCGGCTGCCTATTGGCCCTTAAATCCTCATCTCTAAAACATTTAGCTATTTGAAAATACCTATCATATCCCGAAACCATTAAAAGCTGTTTAAACAGCTGAGGAGACTGGGGAAGGGCATAATATTTTCCCTTATAGTTTCTGCTTGGCACAAGATAGTCTCTGGCACCTTCAGGAGTACTTTTTCCAAGTATAGGAGTTTCTATTTCTAAAAAGCCCTGTTCATCTAAAAAGTCTCTTATAATCTTGACAGTTTTATGTCTTGTCATAAATACTTTCTGCATATCCGGTCTTCTTAAATCCAAATATCTATAATTTAGCCTTATATTTTCAGCTGCGTCCAAATTCTCTTTTATATATATAGGGGGAGTTTCTGATTTGGAAAATATTCTTATGTATTCCCCTTTTAACTCTACCATTCCAGTAGGAATTTCAAAATTGGGGGATTCCCTTTTTACAATGGTTCCCACTGCAGCTATACAATATTCAGATTTTACGTTATCTGATTTTTCAAAAGCCTCTTTATCTATCTTTTCCCCAAATACAATTTGAAGTATTCCTGTCCTGTCT
Organism: Candidatus Clostridium eludens; assembly: GCF_045310515.1. Lineage (NCBI taxonomy): Bacteria > Bacillati > Bacillota > Clostridia > Eubacteriales > Clostridiaceae > Clostridium > Candidatus Clostridium eludens. The sequence goes on from NZ_JBJHZX010000002.1 coordinate 151,491, forward strand.
CTCAAATCTACAAATACAAGCCCCCCTAAATTTCTCTTCCTTTGGACCCATCCCATAACAGTAATTTTTTCACCTATATTTTTTTCTGTTAATTCGCCACACATACAGGTTCTTTTAAGTTTTTTTAATTCTTCTCCCATATTCTATCTCCATCATGTATAACTTTCATAAATACATAATGGATTTTCAACTCCTATCCTAATTATTATTTGTTGTTAAACCTAAAATTGCATCTAAATCTTCTAAACTAATTTCAAACTGCTGTCCATCTGCCATTCTCTTGAAATTAGCAGTGCCTGATTGAATCTCATTTTCTCCTAATATAACTGTAAATCTTGCATTTATCTTATTTGCATACTTCATTTCTGCCTTTACGCTTCTATTCATATGATCATATTCACATCTTAAACCTTTTTCCCTTAACTTATTTACCAGGTTTAGAGCCTGTATTTTTGCGCTGTCTCCCATTGCTCCTACATATAAATCTATATAAGGGAGTTCAGGTATTTCTATACCATTTTCATTCAGTGTAAGAAGTGTCCTTTCTATTCCCATACCAAAGCCTACAGCAGGCATTTTAGGACCTCCAACTTCCTCTATGAGGTAATCATATCTTCCCCCGCCACATATGGTTATATTATTATTAATTATTTCAAATACAGTTTTGCTGTAATAATCAAGTCCCCTAACTATCAGCGGGTTTATTTTATATTCTATCCCAAGACCTTTCAGGTATACTTTAAGGCTCTCAAAATGCTCTTTGCATTCATTACATAGATGATCAAGCATTAAGGGTGCACCTTTAACTATTTTCTTGCAGCTATCTACCTTACAATCAAGTATTCTCATGGGATTCTTATGAAATCTGGTTTTACAGGTTTCACATATATGGTCATATTTTTCAGATAAAAAAGCTTTTAATACATCATTATATTCTTTTCTACACTCAGAACATCCTATGCTGTTTATATTTAGTTCTACTCCCTTTACGCCAAGTTCTTTATAAATTCTCATGGCTAAACTTATTACCTCTGCATCTAATGAAGCCTCTCTAGAGCCAAAAGCTTCTATACCAAATTGGTGGTGTTCTCTAAGTCTTCCTTTTTGAACATTTTCATATCTTAACACCGGTGTAAAATAAAATAATTTTGTAGGCTGTGCTTCATTGTACAAACTACTTTCCACAAAAGCCCTTACTGCCGGCGATGTACCTTCGGGTTTCAATGTAAGACTTCTGCCTGCTCTATCCTCAAAAGTATACATTTCTTTTTGTACTACATCTGTAGTCTCCCCTACTCCCCTTTGAAAAAGTTCGGTATATTCAAATACAGGTGTCCTTATTTCCCTATATCCATAAGAATCAGCTATATTTTTAAACTTATTTTCTAAATAGTGCCACTTATAAGACTCCGTAGGTAATATATCTTTAGTACCTTTAGGTGCTTGTATAGCCATAATAATTTACTTCCTTCCTAATTTTTTTTGTTTTTCTATATTAATATCTAAATTAAATGTCAGTTGAAAAATTGCTATACAGGGTATTTAAAAGTAATATTTTTTTATTTATCATTTCATCTATCCTGTTTATGTATTCTTTTACACCTTTTATGTTTGCATGTCTTTCCAATCTGTTTTCATTTAAAAATATTACTTTGGTAACAGCATCAGCCCCACAGCCTATTATAGTCTGTTTCTCTTCAATCATTTCTATATTATAGAGTCCAAAATTATTTTCTCTTGCATATCCTACATTCTCCATATTGCCCACCATATTTTTTTGTCTGTACAAGTAATAAGGTTCCATATTCAAATTTCCAGCCGCTGCCTCCGTTCTTTCATACATAAGATTTAATTCCTGATTATCTGAGATGGAATATTTTATGTTATTGACTATATTTTCATAAAGTTTGGATGCCCTTTTAATAGACATACCATGTACAGTTAGACTATCTGGAGAAAGTTTTTCTATTTCACTGCAGGTTTTATTTATCTCTTTTATTCCTTCTCCCGGAAGTCCCACAATTATATCCATGTTTATATTATCAAATCCCCATTGTCTTGCCATATAAAACTTTTTCTTTATGTCTTCCACAGAATGTTTTCTTCCCATAAACTTAAGGGTATCGTCATTCATACTCTGGGGATTTATACTTATCCTGTTTACTCCATATTTTTTCATGGTATCCAGTTTATTTAAGGTTATGCTGTCAGGTCTTCCGCATTCTACATTAAACTCTTTTACTTTATATTCATGCACAAAACTATTATATGTTTCATACATTATTTTTTCAAATTTTTCATCATCAATAGAAGTAGGAGTACCCCCTCCAAAATATACGCATTCTATATTTAAATTATTTCTTTTGATATATTGCGAAATTTGCCTCATTTCATAGGTTAAGCTTTCAAGATAAGGGTCTACTAAATCTTTGGAACTTTTAATAGGATTGGAAGTAAAAGAACAATAAAGGCATTTAGTAGGACAAAAAGGCATTCCTATATATACACTTATATTTTTATTATCTGTATTTACTAAACTTTTTTCTTTCATTGCTATATTTACGCAAAGCTCTGCTTTACGGCTTTCACAGCAAAAATGATCACCAAAATACTCAACTATATCCCCGTAACTTTTACCTTTTTTTATAAGCTCTAATGCTATTTTACTGGGCCTTATTCCAATTAAAGTCCCCCAGGGTAAATTCTTGTGGATTCTGCTTTTGAAATATAATAATATTACTTTTCTTATATTGTCCATATCACTTAGATGATTTTCAAATCCCATTTCACAAATATCACTGCTGTGTTTTATTATAATTTTATTTTTTAATATTTCTATATTAAAATCCCAGTTATCATCATCCACAAAAATTATACTTGAAAACTCATAGAACAGATTAATTATTTGAAACACCTGATATCTACGATTTTTGGAATTTAATTTTACTTTTATCTCCATACACTTTAAACAGCATTAATTTTTACATTAAAAATATCAGCTGAAGTTATTCTCAACTCCCTTCATCTATACATCAAGTGATAATGTTAAGACTTATATCAATAATTACAGAAATGGATTATGCACTCTTTCCTCTCCAATAAGAGTTTCAGAACCATGACCTGATAATACCACAGTTTCATCCGGCAAAACCAAAAGCTTACTCTTTATACTATCTATAATTGTCTTAAAATCTCCTCCTGGAAAATCAGTTCTTCCAATGGAACCTTGAAAAAGTGTGTCACCAGAAAATACCACCTTATCCACTAAAAAGCTCATGCCTCCTGGAGTATGTCCCGGGGTATTCACAGCTTTTAATTTTATGTCTCCAATTTCAAACACTTGGTTATTTTCAATATAGATAGGAACCTCACTTCCTATATTTCCATACACAAAAGCCCCCTGCTGAATCATCTTATAATCCTTTTCACTTATTGCTACAGGGGCATTATATTTATATTTTATTTCTGCCACTGCCCCTGTATGATCTATATGTCCATGGGTGAGCAGTATATATTTCACTTTACATTTAGAATCATCTATGGCCTTTATTATATGTGATGCTTCTCCACCAGGATCAATTACCGCACATTGTAATTTATCCTCGTCTATTAATATATAGCAATTAGTTCCATAAGATCCTACAACCAAACTTTTTATTTTCATAAAAATACCTCCCTAAAACATAATTTTATAAATTTAAATTTTAAACATATGCCTTTATTAAAAAATTTTCTCACTGTCTATTATAATAGTTACCGGTCCATCATTTTCTATGCTGACCAGCATATCTGCCCCAAATTCTCCTGTTTCAACCTTACCTACTAAAGCCTTACACTCACTTACAAATTTATCATATATATTCTTTGCTTCATCTCCCCCTAAAGCTTTTATAAAGCTGGGTCTCCTGCCTCTTCTGCAATCTCCATACAACGTAAATTGAGAAATTATAAGTAATTCACCTTGCACATCTATCAAAGATTTATTCAGTTTTCCATTTTCATCTTCAAATATTCTGAGATTTAATATTTTATCTTTCATGTAGGATATATCATCTTCTTTATCCTCCACAGATATGCCTAAAAGCACATTTAATCCCATTTCTATTTCACCTATAATTTTTCCATCCACTTCAACTTTAGATTTTTTTACTCTCTGAACTACTGCCCTCATATAAAACACTCCTCCTAAGGTACCTGAAAATCAAATGATCCATTAATTTTTTGTCCTATAGGCATAAATAATGCCATTTATCTTTCTTAATTTTTTTATCACATCTTTTATATCTTCTCTATTTAATATTTTTAATTTTATATTAATAATGGATATTCCATTTTTAGGGGGCTTAGTATTTATAGCATATAATGTAGATTTACTCTGACTTATAATTTCTACTGTTTCTGCTAAGAGTCTCTCCCTATTTTCCGCTTTTATTTGAATTTCTGTAATATATTCTGCCCCTTTAGGATTGCCCCAGCTTACATCTATTAATTTATTATCTTTACTCTTTAAAGGCAATTCCATATTCTTGCAATCCTTTCTATGAATAGATACTCCTCTACCTTTGGTTATATATCCTATTATAGGATCTCCCGGTACAGCATTACAACATTTGGCGAACCTAACCAGTACATTGGTTTCTCCTTTTACAATTACTCCTGGAGATTTTTTAACTTTCTTAGCAAGGGATTTATCTGCATCTTTATTTAATTTGTCTTCTAGGTTCTTCCAATCCCCCATTCCTGATTTTGAGATGTTTATATACATATCTTTCATCTTCAAAACTACAGTGGATGGATTTACAGCATTAATGCCTACAGCAGCATACAGATCATCCATGGAATTCATATTGTATCTTTTAAATACAGAATCTATGATTTCCCCCTTTGCAATTTCCCCGAAATTGTATCCTTGTTTTTTTGTTTCTTTTTCTAAAAGTTCTTTACCTTTTATTATATTTTCTTCCCTCTTGGCTTTTTTGAACCAAGATCTTATTTTACTTTTTGCCTGGTTGCTTTTAACTATATTCAGCCAATCAATGCTGGGCCCTTTAGGAGTATTTGAGGCAAATATCTCTACAATCTCTCCTGTTTTAAGATGGTAGTCTAGCGGAACCATTTTGCCACTAACCTTTGCCCCTGTACATCTATTTCCTATATCCGTGTGTATTTTATATGCGAAATCTATAGGAGTAGCCTCATAAGGTAAATTTATAACCGTACCCTTTGGTGTAAACACAAATACCTCATCTGAAAATAAATCTATCTTAAATCTTTCCATAAATTCTTCCGCATCTGAAGTCTCTCTCTGCCATTCCAGCATTTCTCTAAGCCACGTAAGTTTTTTATCTATATCACCTGCAGTTTCAGCTCCCTCTTTATATTTCCAATGAGCTGCTATACCATATTCTGCAGTTTTATGCATTTCAAAAGTTCTTATCTGTATTTCAAAGGGCTTTCCCTGAGGTCCAATAACTGTAGTATGCAGAGATTGATACATATTGGCCTTTGGCATGGCAATATAATCTTTAAATCTTCCCGGTACAGGTTTATATATGGTATGCGCTATGCCAAGTGCAGCATAACAATCTTTCATGGTATTTACTAAAATTCTTACGGCAGTCAGGTCAAAAATTTGATCTATGGTTTTATTTTTCTTTACCATTTTCCTATATATACTGTAAAAATGCTTGGGCCTTCCTTCAATATCTGTATTTATGCCCGCCTTTTTCATATTTTCTTTCAACTGCTGTATTATCTGTTCTATATATTTTTCTCTCTCTACCCTTTTCTCTGCAATTTTTCTAACTATAAAATAGTATTCATTTTGATTTATATATCTAAAAGCCAAATCCTCTAATTCCCATTTGATTTTGGACATTCCCAATCTATATGCCAGTGGAGCATATATGTCAAAGGTTTCTTTTGCCTTTTCTTTTTGCTTTTTCACAGGTAAATATTTTAATGTCCTCATATTGTGCAGTCTATCTGCCAATTTTATAAGTATGACTCTGATGTCATCTGACATGGCAAGAAGCATCTTTCTTACGTTATCTGCCTGCTGTTCCTCTTTAGTTTTATATTCTATCTTTCCTAATTTAGTGACACCTTCTACTAAATTTGCAACTTCTACGCTAAATTCTCTAGTCACATCTTCACGACTAAACTCAGTATCTTCTATTATATCATGAAGTAACCCTGCCACCATGGTGCTTGTATCCATCCCCATTTCCGCTAGTATACAGGCTACTTCTACAGGATGCATTATATAGGGCTCACCAGATTCTCTTTTTTGTTTTTTATGAGCTTTATCTGCAAAACAATATGCTTTTTCAACCATTCTTTTATCAATATTATTACAATTTTCATCTATTAATCTCAATAATTTTTCCAACATACTGATACTCCCTAAAATCAATGGCTGGTCTATAAACCAGCCATTATTTTTTATTAATATTATATCCTATAGAAATTTATAATTTCAAATTTATATACTTTAAATGTCATATTTTATTAAGGAAACTACATCGTAATTTTTTAATTTTTCTCTTCCTTTTAAATCTGTCAGCTCTATTACAAAATCTATAGTTACAATTTCACCACCGGCTTGTTCTAGTAATTTAACTACAGAAGCTGTAGTTCCTCCTGTTGCAAGCAAATCATCTACTACCGCTATTCTATCGCCTTTCTTTATTGCATCTTTATGAATTTCCAGCACATCACTTCCATATTCTAAGTCATATTCAACACTTAAAGTATCATAGGGCAATTTTCCTTTCTTCCTCACAGGAACAAAACCTGCCCCTATGGCATAGGCTACAGGTGCCCCAAATAAGAAACCTCTGGCTTCTGGTCCTACCACTATGTCAATGTTTTTATCTGTTAAATATTCTGATATTTTATCTACTGTATGTTTAAAGGCATCCTTATCCTTAACCAAAGTAGTTATATCTTTAAAGCTTATTCCTTTTTTCGGGAATCCTTCTACTATTCTTATGTTATCCTGTAAATTCAATTCTAATTCCCCCCCCAAATAACTTGTATGAATCCAATAATTCTAGTCTTGCTTCAATGTTTTCACCATATAATTATATATTAAATATTTATAAACTTTCAAGCTATAATTTATTTAATAATGTCAATTTGACATGCAATTTCATTTTTTAAATATTTAGCTATCTGTTCTGCCCTATCCATACTTTCCGTTGTAAAAAGTTCTACTGCAATTCGTGCATTATCTATATATCTTTTACTTCTGATTGAAGATATTATTTTATTTGAAAATTCACACATCTTTTCTTCATTCATACTATTAATTTTATTTACTTTCATCAAAGCTTTTACCCCATAATTATTAGTATAGTTTATGCACTGTATGCCCTCTTTTACCATAATTGCATTTTCACCGGTTATAGGAATTGCCTTGGAAAAAATGCCTATAGTCACAAGATCTAAATACTTGCCTACGCACTTCACCTGGTAATACATGGATATGGCTTGACATAATTTAAATACAACTCCTACTGCAGTAAACTCTTTAAAGGGATATGTACACTTTGGCTGGTTGGGATTTATAATAACAGTCCCAGGCAAAGCCTCTCCACATTTATGGTAATCTGTTATTATAACATCAATTCCTAATTTTTTACATAATTCCACCTGGGACACAGCTTTAATTCCACAACCAGTAGTTATTATAAGTTGTGCTCCTAAAAATTTTATATGATTTTCTATTATATCAGATTGTATACTGAAATCATTAACTTTATCGGAAACAAAATACTCTACATCTGCATTTAAATACTTAAGTACAAGTAATAATATAGATACCGAAGTTATGCCATCTAAATCGCAGGTACCATAAATTACAATCTTTTCTCTTTTGTTTACTGCTTTTATTATTCTTTCTAAAGCCTCTTCCATATCTTTTAAAAGGAAGGGGTTCTCCATACCTAAAAAATCGAAATCCTGCATATTATGTTTTTGCCTCTCCATAACAAAATCCTCCAAATCGATCGAAAGCACTTATATTATAAATGATATTGTCTCCTATTACAAATACAGTATGGCCACATTTTCTACAATAAAAAAATCTAGAGTTTTAATATACTCTAAATTTTTTATTTTATCATATTAAACATCACTTTTTAAAACAATCTGTCTACTATACAGCTTTACGTAATTTTTTCCTGCGGCCCATTATACGCTTTTTAACCATAACCCAGCATGGGCTGGCTATACATATGGAGGAATAACATCCTGTTATTATACCTATAAGTATAGGTTCTGAAAATCCTCTTACAGAAGGTACTAAAATATATACAGCTGTTAAAGTTATTACAACTGTCAATACAGTATTTATGGATCTTGCAAGAGTCTGGGTTACACTGGCATCTGCAATCAATATAGGCTCCTGACCCCTCATATATTTGTGATTTTCCCTTATTCTATCAAATACAACTATGGTATCGTGAACAGAATAGCCTATAACTGTAAGAGCAGCTGCTATAAAGTTAGAATCTATAGAAACTCTAAGTACTGCATATACTGAAAGCATTATGAGTATATTGTGAATTAGTGATATAATAGCTGCTATACCAAAGCTAAGTTCAAATCTTATGCCTATATATATGAACATGGCTATAATGGCTACTACAACAGCTTCTATGGCCTTAACTCTGGTTTCTTTTCCTATAATGCTACCTATATTTTCTTGATCTGTAAGACTGCTGTTTTTATATTTGGCTTTTACATCTTTTACAATACTGCTGACAGCATCATTACTTAAAGAAGTTGATTTTATTGTTATGGACTTATTATCAGTTTTATTAGATTGAAAATCCTTCGAATATTTTTTTATTATACTATCCACATCTTCCTTATTGAAAGTTGTACCCAAATTTATTTCAACTATAGTACCGCCTTTAAAATCCAACCCGTATTCTAATCCTTTAGTAACTATGGTAAATATTCCTACAACAATTATTATAAGGGATATAGTAAACCATATTTTTTTCTTTTCTATAATTTTATAAATATTAGCATTAGCCATATTACTTCACTATCCCCTTTCTAAAATCATGTACTCCAAAAGTCCCGATAGTTCCTTTATGATTAAACCATCCTATATTGGCGGCCAATTTCATAAGGGTTCTAGTTACTGTTATAGCCGTAAACATACTTAAAATTACACCTATAATAAGCGTAAGAGCAAATCCCTTTACAGGACCAGTTCCAATACTGTAAAGTACAAAACCCGAAATAATAGAAGTTATATTTGAATCTAGTATGGAGCTCATGGCTCTACGAAAACCTGCATCTATAGATGCTTTAATACTCCTGCCGCTTTTAAGTTCTTCCTTAGTTCTTTCAAAGATAAGTATATTGGCATCTACCGCCATACCTACCGTCAAAAGGAATCCTGCAATACCTGCCAAGGTTAAGGTGACACCTACACTAGCAAATGCCGCTAGAACTATGTATACATATAAAGTTAATGCTATATCTGCAATAAGCCCCGGTAATCTATAGTAAAGCAGCATAAATAACATTACAAGTCCTATACCAATTTCACCTGCCAATATACTAAGAGGCAGCGCATTGGCACCAAGAGAAGCTCCTACAGTTTTAACCTGTACTGGCTTTACTGTCACCGGAAGTGCTCCCGATTTTATTAAATTAGCCTTTTTTTGTGCATCTTGAAGTGTCATATTACCACTTATAACAGCTTTGCCATCAGTTATATGTGCATCTACTTGTGGATTGGTGAGCATTTCCTCATCTAAATAGATAGCAATTTTTTTGCCCATAAATTTTTCAGTGGCATCAGAAAACTTTTTAGTGCCGTTACTATTTAATTCTAAGTTTATTACAGCCTTGCTACCATCTTGAGGGTCAATGGATGCAGTTGCATCTTTTACATCTTTACCTGTAAGTATAGTATTGTTATTAGGATCCACAAATTTCAGTTCTCCTGTTTTTGCTACGCCATCTATTACTTCTTTGGCATCAAATTTTCCCGGTATATCAATCCTTATTCTTTTACTGCCTTCTCTGGCAACTACTGTTTCACTTACTCCTAATTTGTTAACCCTTAAAGATAATAATTGTATTGTCCTTTCTATGGTATTTTCATCCACATTCTGCCCTTGAATTTCCTCAAGTACAGAAACACCACCTTGAAGATCAAGACCTCTATTTATGACTTCACTAAATGGTTTTAATTTGTATCCACCTAAAGTTACTCCATATGCTCCTGAATAGGCTAAAAAACCTATTATAATCAAACACAGGAAGAAAACTATAGTACTTTTCACCTTAGATTTCATTACTTATCCTCCTTTGCCGGCAACCAAATATTCTTAACTCTCATATGTTCACATTAGAAATTATATTACTTAAAAAAAATACCGTCAATACATGCAGGGTGAATTACACTCACATATGATATTAACTTTCTGTAAAAAATGTATAATATTAAAAATTATCTGCCATAATTCTAGATTTAAGTGCAATAGCACATTCAATTCTCTTTTTTTGCATTTTACATCCTAGTTCATAGGGTATTTTTATATCTCCATTAAAATTGTAATTATTGGCCTGACATCCTCCGCTGCAGTAAAATCTAGCCCAACACTCTCTGCACTTAGGCTTACTATATACATGAGACGCTTTAAATTCATGGCCAATATCCTGTTTTAAGTTATCTAAATCTTCTAAATTACCCATTTTAAAAGCTTTATTTCCTACAAATTGATGGCATGGATATATATCTCCCTGTGGCGTTACAGCTACATATTCATGTCCTGCACCACATCCAGATATTCTTTTATATATACAAGGTCCTCCGGTAATATCTATGTTAAAATGATAAAATTTAAACTTTTTACCCTGACGGGTGAGTTTTAGCATTTTCTCACACAACTTATCGTATTGACTGTAGATATCAGGCAAATCTTCTTCCCTGAGAGATAGCGGATTATCATAAGGAAGTACTACAGGCTCTACAGACACTTCTTCAAATCCCTCTTCCATAAGAAATTTTACATCTTCAAAAAAATCTGTATTTTCTCGAGTAAAAGTTCCCCTTACATAATACTGCTTAGACTTGTCCCTAATCTTTACCATATTTTTAATTTTAGGCAGTATAGAATCAAAGGTTCCGCTTCCATCTGTCCTAATTCGTATTTTATCATTTACTTCTTTTCTACCATCTATGCTTAAAACTATGTTTCCCATGTTTTTATCAATATAATCCATTATATCATCATTTAGCATTAGAGCATTGGTAGTCATTGTAAATCTTATCTTTTTATTATGTTTACTTTCTTGTTCTTTTGCATATTCCACAATTTCTTTTATACACTGGAAGGCCATTAAAGGTTCTCCTCCAAATAAATCTACTTCTATGTTTTTTCTAGGACCTGATTTGTCTATAACAAAATCAATGGCCTTTTTGCCGATATGTGCAGGCATTAATATCCTGTCACCTTTATATTCACCTTCATCTGCAAAGCAATACTTGCATTTTAGATTACAATCATGTGCCACATTTAAACATAATGCTTTTATAAATGAAGGGGTATTATCCTTTGATATAATATCCTCATATAAATCTTCTGAATATAATACTCCTTCTTTAATTAGCTCATGTATCTCTTCATAAGCTTCTACAATTTCGCTTTCTTTATATTTGCCTTTAAGGAATTGCAATACCTGTTTAAGTTCCGGTAACTTTTCATCATTTAAAATATCATACACCAATTCATCAACTTCATGAATTGAACCAGAGTTCACGTCTATTACATAAAAATATGATCCCTGAATAAATTTATGGATATTAGCCAAATTTTTCTCCTCCTAAATAAAATGAATAGTCTTTGGTAAATAAATTTTAGGCAGCAACCGTTCCGTTACTGCCTAGAATTGTATGTTAGTTTTCGCAAGCTAAATTAGCAACTGTACAAGAAGTTTTACATGCTGATTGACATGAATTAGCACATTCTTTACATCCTGGTTTTTTTAGACTATTTTTTATATTACTACTATTTATAGTTTTTATATGCTTCATATTAAACTCCTCCATGTAATTAAGTTATCTGATTGATTATAACATAAACTGTATATAAAATAAAGTTCAACATACTTTTTAGGAATTCATATGCATATTTATAAATTAATTCCAATAATACCGGATAACGCACCAACTATTAAAGCAAGTACCACTCTTCTGATTCCATCTGCACCTACAGCTATAGAATTTCCTGAAATAATAGATACTACATACAATACACATAAATATAAGAGAGTTACTAAAATACCTATAAGCCATCCTCTTCGTCCTATTTTTCTCACTGCATAAATGGAAGCATACATTATACTAAGTATTGTAGTAATCAAGTAAAATATATAACTTGCCCTTGAACTAACTTCTATAAAGGTCATTACAACTGCAAAAATCAAGAGCAAGATAACAGTAATTATAAACCCTCTAAGAACCCCTTCCACCGCTGGAAGGTAATTATTATTTTTCTCCAAATTAAAACACCCCCCATCTAATAGTATCTATGTAGATAAACGGTGCTTTATACCTAAATTCTAAACTTCTTTTTTATTCTCTATTTTTTTATTAGTACTGGAACTTTCCTGTCTTTTTGTTTCAGATAAAATGTTTAATACTCCTGTTTTATCTAATTTTATTTTTACCCTGTCAGGTCCCGTTTGAAGAGTTAAAGCATTGTCATTAATATTTGTAATTTTGCCTATTATGCCTCCTTTAGTCATAACTTCATCATTAACTTTAAGGCTTTCCAGCATACCATTATATTTTTTTCTTCTCCTGCTTTCCGGCAAGAATATAAGTAAATAAAAAAATACTAACACAACTACTAATGGGGCCAATCTAAATAATGAATTCAATTTTTTCACCTCCTTTTATTATCAAGTGATGTATATGTATTAAAAAATTCTTTTTAAGCTATTTCATTCCACTCCTTAAGCTTTTTATTCTTATATTGTGAAAAACATCCTTCATCGATGGAGTCTCTTATTTCCTTCATTAAATTATTATAAAAGTATAAATTGTGAATTACACAAAGCCTCATAGCTAACATCTCTTTTGCCTTGAATAAATGCCTTATATATGCCCTGCTGTAATTAGTACATGTGGGACAATTACAGCCACTGTCAATGGCAGTATCATCTAGCTGGTATTTTGCATTTAAAAGATTTATTACACCCGAGGACGTAAATACATGAGAATGTCTTCCATTTCTTGATGGCAGTACACAATCAAAAAAATCTACTCCCCTCTCTACCGCCTCAAGTATATTAGCTGGAGTACCTACTCCCATTAAATATATTGGCTTATGCTGCGGAAGATTAGGAATTACCTTTTCCAAAATTCTATACATCTCCTCATGGGTTTCTCCTACTGCAAGGCCTCCAATAGCATATCCATCTAAATCCATAGCACTTATCACTTTAGCATGCTCTACCCTTATGTTATCATATACTCCCCCTTGATTTATACCAAAAAGCATTTGTTCTTTGTTTATTGTATGGGGAAGAGAATTTAATCTATCCAATTCTGCTTTACATCTTTTAAGCCACCTGGTAGTTCTTCTAACTGAATCTTCAATATAATCCTTAGGAGAAGGATTCTCCACACACTCATCAAAAGCCATGGCTACAGTAGATGCCAGATTGCTTTGAATTTTCATACTCTCTTCAGGTCCCATAAATATTTTTCTTCCATCTATGTGTGAATTAAAATATACTCCCTCTTCCTTTATCTTTCTTATACTAGATAAGGAAAACACTTGAAATCCTCCAGAATCAGTTAAGATAGGCCTATCCCAATTCATAAATTTATGCAGCCCACCAAGTTTCCTGATAATTTCATCTCCAGGTCTCAAGCTTAAATGATAAGTATTTGAAAGTTCTATCTGACATCCAATTTCTTTTAGATCCACAGTAGAAACTGCACCTTTTATAGCTGCCAGTGTGCCCACATTCATAAAAACAGGAGTTTGAACTACCCCGTGTGGTGTATTAAATTCACCTCTTCTAGCATTTCCATCTTTTTTAAGTAATTTATACATTTAAACACCTCATATCTACTTGATGAACATGGCATCACCAAAACTAAAGAAACGATATTTTTCTTTTACTGCCATATTATAAGCATACAATGTATTTTCTCTTCCATAAAATGCACTTACAAGCATTATAAGAGTTGATTGTGGAAGATGAAAATTTGTTATAAGTTTATCTACTACTTTGTATTTATATCCTGGATATATAAATATATCCGTCCAGCCCGATTGCTCTCTAACCCTTCCATTCTTATCTCCAATGGTTTCAAGCGTCCTGCAGGATGTAGTTCCTACTGCGATTACACTATGACCACTTTCTTTAGCTTTGTTTATCATATCTGCAGTTTCTTTTGACATAGAATAAAATTCAGAATGCATGTTATGCTCTTCTATGTTTTTTACTTTAACAGGTCTAAAAGTTCCAAGACCCACATGTAAAGTTAAGAATGCAAGCTTTACACCTTTTTCACACAACCTTTTTAACAACTCCTCAGTAAAATGGAGTCCAGCTGTAGGTGCTGCTGCAGAGCCTTCTTCCTTGGAATACACTGTTTGATACATTTCCTTATCATCTAATTCTTCTTTTATGTACGGCGGAAGAGGCATTTCCCCTAACTTATCCAATATCTCTTCAAATATACCGCTGTATTCAAATTTCACTATTCTATTTCCATCTTGTTTTACATTAACTATTTCTGCTTTTAACTGGCCATTACCAAAGTCAAATCTACTGCCAACCTTAGCCCTTTTTCCTGGTTTAACTAAAGTTTCCCAAAGGGACTGTTCCCTTCTTTTTAATAGCAGAAATTCCATTCTGCCTCCAGTATCTTCTTTGATACCTATAAGTCTTGCAGGCAAAACCCTGGTATCATTTAATACAAGACAATCACCTGGATTTAAATAATTTATTATATCCTTAAATACTCTATGCTCAATTTTACCAGTGTTTTTATCCAGTATCATGAGCCTTCCTTCATCTCTTTGTTTTAACGGCTTCTGTGCAATTAACTCCTCTGGCAAATAAAAATCAAAATCTGTAACTTCCAATAGGTCTCACTCCATTTCGTCCTGTATAATTATGTTAAATCACACTTCACCCTCAAATCAAGTGATTCTTAGGTTTAGATGGAGTTTGCTTATAAGGACGACTTTCTCCAGCTGAACCTTAGAAGAACTTATCCAGGCGCGTAGCAGTGCTTATCCCCCACTTTGATAGAAAAGCAGAGAACCAAAATTTTTAATTTTGTGTGAATCGCTTTCACAGAGTGCGATGGGGATGTTAGTAATGCTAGCAATCGGGTAAAGATGACTGTTTCATTTTTTTATGCAAGTTACTGCTGTTTTTTTCTCTAGTTATATTAAAGTGCCTGTATGCACGGTCAGATGCTACCCTTCCCCTGGGAGTTCTAATTATAAATCCCCTTTGCAACAGATAGGGTTCATATACATCTTCTATGGTATCCAATTCTTCCCCAATAAAATAGGCCAGAGTTTCTATGCCCACAGGGCCTCCATTAAAATTATCAATAATTGCTTTTAATATCTTATTATCTATACTATCAAAGCCATCTTTATCCACTTCCAGTAGTTCAAGTGCTGCATCACTGGTTTTTAAATCTATTACACCACTGCCTTTGACCTCTGAATAATCTCTTACTCTCTTTAAAAGTCTATTAGCAATTCTAGGAGTTCCTCTGGATCTTTTTCCTATCTCTACTGCAGCTTCAGGCTCTATTTTTATTTTAAGTATATCTGAGGATCTAACTACAATTTCACTTAATTCATCTTGTTCATAAAAATCCATAGGACATAAAACACCAAACCTATCTCTTAATGGTGCCGTTAAAAGTCCTACTCTAGTAGTGGCTCCTATAAGAGTAAATTTAGGCAAATCAAGTCTTATAGATTTGGTAGATGCTCCCTTTCCTATAACAATATCCAGTGCATAGTCTTCCATAGCTGGATATAGTATTTCTTCTACACTTCTATTTAATCTGTGTATTTCATCTATAAAAAGCACATCCATATCATCAAGACCAGTAAGTATTGCAGCTAAATCTCCCGCCCTTTCTATAACAGGTCCTGACGTTATTTTTAAATTCCCGCCCATTTCCAAGGCGATTATATTAGCCAGAGTAGTTTTACCAAGTCCCGGAGGACCATAAAACAACACATGATCTAAAGCTTCTTTTCTATTTTTAGCAGCTTCTATGAATATTTTTAACTTCTCTTTCACTTTTCTCTGTCCTATATATTCACTAAGTCTTTTAGGTCTTAAACTATACTCGCCATCTGCATCACCTTTAATATTTAGCGGTGTAACTATTCTATTTTCCACACCCATCACCTAGCCTAATTCATTAAAAATTTCAAAGCATTTTTTATCATTAATTCAATAGAATCATTATTACCTATGAAATCGAGAGCTTTAACCGCCTCTTTTTCAGAATACCCAAGAGCTACTAAAGCTTGCAAAACTTCTTTTCTATCTTCTTCCACATTAGTTTGTCTATCACTTTTTTCATAACCCGTGATTTCTTCTGGTTTTATTTTATCTTTAAGTTCTAAAATAATTCTCTGTGCAGTTTTCTTGCCTACCCCAGGAGCCCTCACCAAATTCTTTTCATCTCCAGATATTATAGCACATTTTAAATTATTTACATTACTTATAGATAAAAGGGAAAGTGCAGCCTTTGCCCCTATACCATTTATGGTAAGAAGAAGATTAAACATGTTAATTTCTTCTTTTGTCAAAAAACCATACAATCCTATAAAGTCTTCCCTCACTATTTGTTGTAAATATAAAGTTATACTTTCACCTATTTTAGGAGTTTTAGTAATAGTACTTCCAGAGGTATTTATTTTATATCCTATACCATTGTTTTCAACTACTATATAGTCTTTATTTACCCCTTTATATATTCCTTTTATATATTCATACATTATGAAACTCCTCCAAAAATACAGAAACTTGTTAAATTCCAACATAACATATATTACTTTATCATGGGAAATAATTTAGTTCAAGAAAATATTTTAAAGTTCGTTCAAATCCTATAACATAATAATTATATCATTAAGTAAAAAATAGAAAAAGCCCTGGAGGCTACTATTATTCATAGTCTTCAAGGCGTGACTGTGCTTCCTCCCGCGTATTGCATTGAAAATACTTATCTCCCTTAGTTAAAAGCTTGATATCTTCTTCCTTTAATTTTTTTATCTTTATGTCAGTTATGTCTGTCTTTTCATTTTCTATAAACATATTTCCTTCTTTATCTGTCTTATATATGGCAATTACATCGCCTTTTATACCAAGTACATATTTATTTGGGGCATATTTATCCACTTCTTTTGTCAGTATTATTTCTTTTGAATTGAATGTTTGAATTTTATAGCCTACATCTTTGTACATATCTTCAACTTCACTTTTACTTTTTCCTGATAATTCTTTTGCTGATTCTTCTTTTTCTACCTGGTAATCTCCGCTTTTATCATACTTGATTTTAAATATAAGCTCAGCTTCATCAGAAACACACATATTTACATTAGAATTTGTTTTTACAGTATCACTAGACTTATTCTTTTCTTTAACTTGAAGTAACTCTTTTTTCATGTTGGCATTTTGAAATCCTATGACACATATATAACAACTTAAACTAAAAATTAAAATAGTAAAAATAACTAGTACTATAGTACGTAATTTTCTCCTATCCATAATATCCCTCCTTTTTTGAATATTATGGACAATTTATTGGAAAATTATACACATCATTTTAATCTTATAGTACTATAATTTTTATCACAATATAAAATTTTGTTTTTAATAAAAATATTACCCTGCTTGTCTGTTCTCCAGACTATAATTCCTTTACTTACCAACCTATTTTCTACTACTTTATTAGGAGTACTTCTATTAGTTGTTATAATAGCCACTCTAGGATTTATTTTATTTAAAAATTCACTAGTACTACTTGTATTCAGTCCATGATGTGGAACCTTTAATATATCACATTTTTTAAGTTCTCCTGTATTTATCATATCCCTCTCTTCGCTTTTTTCACAATCCCCAGCAAATAGGTATGTCAGGCATCCTATTTTGCCCTGTAATACAATAGAATCATTATTTTCTATATTAATATTTTTACACAGGGGTGCAATAGCTTTAAGACTTATACCCCGTGATTTAATACACCAATCCCTTCCTATATATTCTACGGGTATTTCCATATTGGTTAGTTTATTACTTATTGTATACTTCATAGAATTATCATGACAAGGCAAATATACTTTACGCACCTTTTTGCATTGAACTATTTTAGTTATGCCACCATAGTGATCCTTATGGTAATGAGTTAATATTATACCTTCAATTTTATCTACTTTATTTAAATCCAAGTATCTTATAACTTTTTTGGTATAATATGCAGCTCCTGTATCTATCAAATAATTCTTATCGTGTACCTTTATTAAAATACAATCACTCTGACCTACATTTAAAAAATGTACCTCAAAGTTTTCACGCCCTGCAGAGGTACCATTATTTATACATATAATTAATATAAAAGTTATAATAGCTGCTATCTTTTTCACGCTCTGCCTCCATTAAGTATCTTAAAAAATATTAAATTTAAGTTTATTTTCTGCACTAATATACTTTTATATTCTAAAAAAATAAATACAAAAAAATACCTTCTAACATAGATTTGTGTATCTATATTGAAAGTGTCTAGAGCTTAATACATCAACATTTTTAAGGTTTCTATAGTAAGATGTATGTAATTATATATGCTTGCTATATTGTTTAAGATTGTCATAACTAATTAACATCTCTGCCACATAACTGTAACAAAGTAAATTTATAATTATAAAATAAATAATTACCTAGTTTACAGGAGGTAAACTATATGACTATTGTTAAAAATATTTACAATACATTTATAAATAATGAAAAACTCAAGCATATCACAAGATTTGGTTGTGTAGGATGTTTAAATACCATACTTGACTTTGCAGTGTTCTGTATATTAAATAGTTTATTTGGTATTAATTATGCTATAAGCCAAATAATATCTTATTCCAGTGGTACTTTAAATAGTTATATTTTAAATAAGTTTTGGACTTTTGATGATACAAAAACTGGTAAGAAAACAACAAATGAAATTGTTCAATTTATTATAGTTAATTCCGCCTCTCTGGGCGTAAGCTTAATAGGTTTAAGTATATTAATGAAAGATGGTTCTATAAATTCT
Source organism: Candidatus Clostridium eludens (assembly GCF_045310515.1). Lineage (NCBI taxonomy): Bacteria > Bacillati > Bacillota > Clostridia > Eubacteriales > Clostridiaceae > Clostridium > Candidatus Clostridium eludens. Next base: position 170,833 of record NZ_JBJHZX010000002.1, read on the forward strand.
TTTTTTGCAAAAATTATTTCAATGGTGTTGGCTCAAGTAGTTAATTTTTTAGGATACAGATTTTGGGTTTTCGGCAGAATTGTAAAATCGGTACGTCCTATTAAAAAAGCAGCATAAACTCCATCTTGATTTCTAATTTTTAATCATAATACTTGAAATATTCAGAATAATGTTATTGTATTTTAATTCCTACTATGTTATAATAAATTCAATAAGTAATATAAACTCCATTATAGTAAATCTTAGGGTATAAAGAATAATTTTCACAAATCTACAATTAATAAAAGTAATGTGTAATACCCCATAAATATAATGGGCAAATTTAGGTAGAAAGGGTGAATTGTATTCGAATAGAATCAAGTGATAAAGTAGGATTTACTTAACCACCAGCTAGTGTCATTTAGCTAATTGGTGGTTTTTAATTTTCATTTTTTATCTAATTTTTTACAAGTTTTTGTAGGCACAATAGTGGAAATGGTTAACTTGAATATTTTAAAATGTTTTTAGATAAAAAACTATTAGTTATTCATTGTAGCAATATTGAAGATCTTATTTAGTAACTAGAGTGAAAAGTAGTCTAGTTCTATTTTTTAGTAGACATCAATAATCATACAAAATGTCACTAGTATGGATTCTCTATGAACTGATTATTGTTAAATAAGTCAATCTGTACACAAAGATTACTGCAATCCTAAAAAGTAACAAATACTGAAAGCTAATGAACACCGCTCAACAAAATAGCACCCAAATAATTTGAGTACTATAATTTGTTGATAAAATCCATATCTTCAGCTTCCTCTAAAATCTTAGACTACCTTATAATATCGTCTCTTTCATTTAAGTTACCCACAATAATATTGCCGGCATTTTCCATCCTAAAATAACCTAAAAGTTGATTTAAATATTCCGTCACATTCCTATTGTAGAGGAGATGAATTTAACAGAATTATACCAGACTTATTTCCGTATTAGGAAGTAACTGTGCAGGAATTGTAGCAATAACAGTAAATCTAATGTTTCATAAAAATACAATTATTTGTTTATATTTTAAGTGACAAGAAATTTTTCTGTATAAAAACATTTAAGCGAATTTAATTTACATACCCCAAAATATAAAATTGTACTATTAAATTTTTCAATTAGAAGCTATAATTAAATCAATTTTCAATTTATATGATATTAGAGTATGTAAAATTATAAAATGTGAGGATTAATGGAAATGATGATTTTAAAGAAAGAAGTGATATTACTGTGGAGTTAGAAAAAAAAATTAGAGGCAAAGTTGCTATTTTAGTTGTACTAGCATTTGTGCTATACATAGTATTTAACCATTGGAATAATGTAATGGGGATGCTAAATCATGTATATAAATTGTTTTTCCCTTTTATTTTAGGTGGATGCATTGCATTTATTATTAATATACCAGTTACATATATATCTAAAAAATTGCTAAAACTTAAAAGAAAAGGTCCATATAAAGTACTTATGAATCATAGCAGAGGCATTAGTATAGTGGTTTCATGTTTTCTTATAATAGGAGTTCTAGCATTAATATCATCAATCATTATACCAAATATTATAGACACGATTAAGATACTTCCATCTGCCTTTGATAGTTCTACAATAGTGTTCCAAAAGTGGCTTGATAGTAATACATGGTTATCTAATAATGTGATGAACTTAGTTAATAATATGGGTATAGATTGGGAGAATATTTTTAACACTGTAAAATCCACTGCTTTTAATAGTGCTAGCGCAGCTGTGCTTTCAACGTTACATGTGGCAACAACCTTTGCAAGTGCTACTGTAGAATTCATCTTAGCCTTTATTTTTGCTATATACATATTGGCACAAAAAGAAAAATTAGGTACACAATTTAAAAAGCTACTATATGCGTTTGTAAAAAAGGAAAAAGTATATTCAATACTAAAATTATTAAATCTGACTAGTAAAACTTTCTCAAATTTTATCACTGGTCAATGCACTGTATCTGCAATTTTAGGGGTTATGTTTTTCGTAACTTTGATGCTTTTTAAGATGCCATATGCTCTTGTAATTAGCATACTAATTGGGTTCTTTTCAATTATTCCTGTACTGGGCTCGGTTATTGGGTTTTGCTTAGGGGCATTCTTAATTTTAATGGTTTCTCCTATAAAAGCAGGAATTTTCATATTTATTTTCCTAGCAATTAAACAATTGGAAGATAATTTAATTTATCCGAAAATAGTTGGAAATTCTATAGGTTTGCCATCCATATGGGTCATATTTGCAATAACTTTAGGAGGTAAAACCTTTGGTGTTCCGGGGATGATACTATTTATTCCTTTATTTTCAGTAGCTTATGTCTTGCTACGTAAAGAAGTTAATATTAGATTGGAGAAAAAAGCCTTAAAAATAAACTAAAATATACACAAATTCTTTTAAGACATCACCTACAAACACATAACACCCTCCTATTACTAAAAAGGCAGCATAAACTTCATCTTGATTTCTAATTTTTAATCATAATACTTGAAATATTCAGAATAATACTATTGTATTTTAATTCCTATTATGCTATTATGAATATAATAAGTAATAAAGACCCTATTATAGTAAATCTTGGGTCACGGAGAATGATTTTCACAAATCTACAATTAATGAAAGTAATGTGTAATACCCCATAAATATAATGGGCAAATTTAAAAGGGTGAATTGTATTCGAATAGAATCGAGTGATGAAGTAGGATTTACTTAACCACCAGCTAGTGTCATTTAGCTAATTGGTGGTTTTTAATTTTGTTACACTCTTATTTAATTATATAAACTATTCAAAAATAAAAAAGCAAGCCATTTTCCTGACCTACTTCACGATTAAATTTTATATAAGAATCCCTACATCAAATAGATGTATTTGCTTTTATTATATTTTTAGCATCTATGTTGCTATTTATATTAAACTTTCCGTGACTATTCAGCTATAATATTACCTCACATATGTGGTAAATTAGATTCCTTATTACATGTAATTGTTTTATTTTTAGTTTTCATTGTTTGTTTAGCAAAGAATTCTAATGTATTATCTTTATTAAAAAATGTAAGAGTATTAATAAAATCATATTGTATGGGTATTTTATAATCTATTGTTTCTAGCTTCTGATATGTTTGTATATCAATAACATCATCTTTGCCATCCTCTGTAATTTCTTGTTTAAATTGTTCTATGCAGTTTTTTCTATGTATTAGCATTAATATTTTCTTGTTATTGCCTCTAGCAAATGTATATAGTATATTCTTTACAAAGTAACTTTTACCTACCCCAGTTCCAGCAGTAATTGTAATGATATCTCCCTTATTCCATTGCTTAATATCATCGACTTGTATAATTTCACTAATTCTTTTATTCATTAAACTCCCCCATTCATCTAATTTCTCACAAAAATTGTATTAAGAATTCCACATTTTATCGTTTTTCACAAAATCTAAAATATTTATTACATGAGTTTCACATCACTACGTCATCTAATGGTCATGATTTCCAAGTATTATTTTCTTACAGAGTAAATCAAACAAAAAAACTATCATATAATAAAAATTCTAGGAGGTAATCAAAATGATAAAAATGAAGTACAAATTAATTTCAGCTGTAATGCTTGCAGCACCACTATTGGCAAATACAGGAATTGCCACAACAGTCCATGCATGTGCTAATACACAACCTATAAGCTATAGTCAAACTCGTTACTCTTTTACAAGTTTTCAAGCTAAGTTAGATTCTTTAGTAAAAGCAGGAGTTATATCCAAAGCTCAAGAAAAATCAATATTGGATCAGTACTATAATGGTAAAATAGGTTCTAGAGCGAATTTAGACGCTGAACTAGATGCTTTAATCTCATCAGGAGTTATACCTCACAGTAAAAAAGCACCAATATTAAATGGATTTACTGGTTGGGGTTCTAATTGGTATATATCAGTACCTAATAGTGGAGGACATAATACTCCAACACCAATAAACCATAATACTCCTCAACCTAATGCAACAAACCCTGATAAGAATAACTCCAAACCTAGTGGTTCAAAAACTAATGCCTCAGTACCTGGTGGAACCAAACAAAATGCTTCAAAACCTAATGATTCAAAACAGAATGCTCCAAAAGCTAGTGACTCAAAACCTGGAGATTCAAAAACTAATACTTCAAAACCTAGTGACTCAAATCAAACTAACCAAAAAGTTAATACTCCAGCAGCAGTCACTCCACCTAGTACTTCAACCAATAATTGTGGAAAATAAACTTCATTGGATAGCTTATCGTTAACATTTTTAATACCTTTTAAATGGAGATAATCTCATATGTTTATCTCCATTTTTATATTCTAGATATGTTAATTTTACTGGGTTTCTAAATTACTATAATCAAAAATATCTTATTTAAGGTACTTTAAAATCCAAAAGGTACAAATTGCATACCCCAAAATTCAACACACCTTAAAACGGCTCTATCAATTTAAAATCTTATATTTTATGGTTTTTCACAAAATTTATATTTTTTTCTACAGGAATTACATATGTTTCACATCGATTCGTCACTAAACAGTCATGTTTTTTAAGTATCATACTTGTATAGAGACAAAAGTCGTCTAAAAACAACATATACTATGTATAATTGGAGGTACAAAAATGCTAAAGAACAAATATAAAATAATTTCAGCTGTAATGATCGCAGCACCACTATTAATAAATACAGGAATTGCTACAACAGTCCATGCGAATCCTAGATATGCAAATCCAGCCCCTGTAAGTTATACTTCATATTATTACACTTTTACAAATTTCCAAACTAAACTGGATTCCTTAGTATCAGCAGGGACTATAACTCAAGCTCAAGAATCAATAATATTAAATCTGTATTATAGTGACAAAATAGGTTCATATTCAACTTTTAAAGCTCAACTGGATGTTTTAGTAACAGTAGGTACTATAACTCAAAGCCAAGAATATTCAATATTAAATGTATTTACAAGTTGGGGCTCTAGTTGGGAATTACCAGCACCATCTGATCAATTTGGACAAGGCAATGGAGCACCTAACAGTTTTGGACAAGGCAACGGAGCACCTAACGGTTCTGGACAAGGCAACGGAGCACCTAACGGTTCTGGACAGCATGGTCTCTAAGATTTGTAGTATTTCATTTTTAATATTTTTAATAGGAATAATCTTATACGGTTATTCCTATTTTTATTTAACTTATATAGTTCTAAATATCATATTTTAATCACGCCGTTTCAAACAACCAGGATAATTCTGGATTCGTTCAAGCTTGAGCCAATTAACATATGCTTATTATATTTCTAAGTAAGATTCCATAAGGAATTTATTAGATCCCCTTTTAAAAGGGTTGCCTAATTTTATCAGGTAAGTTTATTATCTTTATTAGCCTCATCGGAACTTCTAGCTCCTATACCTTCTTTATTGTTACTTACAGTATGACTCTGCATTTCATTGCTATTATTAATACCTTTATCTTCCTCTTTGTTACTAACAGCTACACTTTGTAACTCATTTCTACTTTCTGATACCTTCTCAGCCTTTTTAGTATTTTCTGCACCTGATTGCACCTTTCGGGTGATATTAGATGTAATATGAGTTAATTCGGTATTATTAATTGCTAATCGATATAAGGCTTCCTTTGTACCGTTCTAACACTTATATGGAGCTTTTGAGAGATATAACCTTGTGATGGGTAGCAGTAATCCTTTTGTCCGAAACACATAGAACTTAGGCAAAGATATACCTTTAGTGCTGTAACATTTACCTGGTATGCTCATATCTAATCATATGTTTTTTTAATAATGGACTTATAGCTACTTGTCTTTGCTTATTACCTTTACCTAGCAATAAAATAACTCTATCTTTTACATCCTCTTTTAATAAAGTACATGTCTCATTATTTCTTGCTCCTGTTGCCATAATAAATTTAGAATACTTCTTTATATGGATCGCCTTTATCTGTTCCAATTTAGTAATCTTAAATTCATTCTTTAAAAAATTATGAAACAAAGCATTATTATTTCTATAAGATTTTAATGTTCTTTTAGAAAAATTTCTGATTTCGCAGTCAAAAATAAATTCATTTAATATATCTTCTAATTGCATAATAAAAAAACACCCCCGAATGTGCGTAATTTCATACATACATTTAAAGGTGTTATATATCGTCATAAATTGGAAAACACAACGTATATCACTATGTTCCCAATTTACAAACCTATGTAACCTATTGATTTTCCTACTATTCTTCAAACTCATCAGGAAAATCAGCGTTGTGGTAAACATCCTGGACATCATCGTCATCTTCCAGCTTATCTATGAGCTTTTGAACTTTTCCTGCAGTAGCCACATCAACGGATACTGTATTATCGGGTATCATTGTAATTTCTGATGATAGAAATTCAAAGTCCTGATTTTCCAGATTTTCCCTTACGATACCAAAGTCTTCTACCGTTGTAGTTATTTGAAACACCTCATCCTGAACATTAAAATCTTCTGCACCGGCATCCAATGCCTGCATCATAATTTCATCTTCATCCATATCATCTTTTTTTTCTATTATTAGTTCTCCTTTACTTTGAAACATCCAGGATACGCATCCACTTTTCATGTAACATATATCATTATTAAATTTATTTCTTCCTTAATATATACTAGTATGGTATATCATTATCATTTTACTAGAATTAAATACTGAATTATTATATACATACTACTTTTGTTTAAAAACTATTATACTATAAAATGTTAATATTATCTACTTTAAAGATAGGTTCTTATAAAATAAAACTATACTGTATAAGATTTTACAAATCTAATTATTATTCATTAATTCCATATCATATCTTACTTAATATCTTCCTTATACCATATATTTTTTCTCTTATATCCTCACTGGCTTTCATTAGATTAAATTTAGTATTATTTATTTGTAATTAGACCTTTCCTATCATCTGTGAACTTGTATAATATATATCCCAACATAAATGCATCCAAAAACTTACCTAAGAAATATTGGAATACTGAAACAAATCCTAAAACCTTACTATCGGGATAGCTATAGAAATATCCTATACTTATTCTAATACACTTTATTAAAACCATACACCTCTGACCTGATTTAGATAAAGCTATGATTTCACGAGAATCTATTCCATAAAAAATACAGTAAAACATCCCAAATATTATCCCAGAACAGCATATTATAAATATGTATATTGTTATAGTGAAAACAAGCATTAATATTTTACTTTTAAAAAATATTGTTGAAAAATATATTCCAGCAACAGATATTACTATGAACACAGATAAGCTAATTGGAATAGAATACAGCTCAATTTTAGTTCTATTTAAATTTACAAATACAAGAATTGCTATCATACCAATAAGAAGCAAAATCAAGTATATTGCAATTATTCTAACAATATAATCAATAACATTATCTCGCCTAAAATACTTTATTAGCATACATGTAAAAAATATCAAAGATGTAATTATTATCACTAAATTTATCCAATTATCCATGATATGATTTCTATAATTATATGTATTTGCTATATCCTTTAACAAGATTAAAAAAAAGTAACCAGATATTGAAAAAGCTATCAAAACATTAAGATAGTCTTTCTTAAAAAATAAGATACCTTTGTTAAGACAACTTTTATAATCCTTTCGTAAGCCAGTAAAATACTTATACCATTCATTAATTATATATTTGATAACTTTAGGTGTTACTTTTACTACTGATACTATAGAACTAAATTTGATAAATACCTTTTTAATAATCAGTTCCCCAGATAGCCTAATACAAAAAGCCATTATAATAAGACATATAATACTTAAAGCTATTTTAACAGCTATCATATAACTTTCCTCCCCCGTAGTAGCCATCATTGAAAATCCACTTGATTAAAGTATACCTCATATAAACATAAAGTTCACCAAAAAAAGCAGGATTCCTCCTGCTTTAAGTTTAATAGTCCTTTTTATTTCAATTTAACTAATTTTCTTCATCTTATTGTCGGATAAAATTTATTTCTAAACTTCTATACTTTGTTCAAAGTATTTTACATCTCGTAATCTATCTTATATCAGTATAATAATCATGTCTAAAACCTCTTTCATCGTCATTTGAATTGATAGACAAAAGTCAAGTTCATCTAAAAAGGTTTGCTTTTTCTACTCATAAGTGTAAACTTACCATAAACACTAATATAAGCAATAACATTGTCATAAAACACTAGTAAATTATTAAAACGTATACTAACAGAATTACTACTTTACATAGTATTGACTTGCATTTTTATAAGCTTCAGTATATTCATAAATCTTTTCCCTTAATAATTCATTGTTTTTTTGGGTTTCTACAATATACTCTTCACTAGTTGGGGTATTTATGCGTTTTGAATTATCAATTTTTCTAAATTGAATCTTATTTAATGATAGTACTGGCATTTTTTACACCTCCACTAAATTATTTATATACATATCATATGCAGATACGTTAACACTTTTACTTTTCCAAAATTCTTCATCTAAATATACTATTTTTTTAGTATCATGAATCAGTAACCACGGTTCTTCTTCATAAGTACCAGCAGTTGTATCAATTATTATTCTACCCGAAGTTAATCCATTTATATATTCATCCTCAGTGGATATATCAACACACCAAATAAACTTTGGCATACAAAGATTTATAATAATTGCCTTTAAATCATCATTCATATTATTGGATGTTAACGCATTTTTCTTTAATGAATTACTAGATGTCATATATATTCTAACCACTTTTTTACCTTTAAAATCATAGTTTGTGTATTTAATCAAGTCAGTAATCCTTCTAACAACAGACCTATATCCTAATTGCATTCTATCATACAAAGGTGCAATTACATAATCAATATCTTCCATAGAATACTTTACTATATTGCTTGAATTACTTTTAAATATCTCAACATATGGAAAATAATTATCATCATTAACAAAAATAGAATTTATTAATCTAGCGCTTAATATCGTATCATCGTTAATACTACTTATTTTAGCATAATCGACTTGTCCATGACCCGAAATTGATATTGCATGGCCTTTACCTGTCATTGCTGCTACTAAAGGTATGCCTGATTCAATATATGCTATTAGTTCATCATAAAACTCATTTTTATTTAATGGATTTTTTTGTATTAGCAAAGGATAAAATCCATATTCTCTTAGTATATCAGTTATTTGCACTAAATTTAGTCCTTTTGATGGAATTTTTCGATTAATATAATCAGGTGTACTTTCTATTATATCACTCATCCGAATATCTATATAATTTTTATATTTATTCCCAAAATATCTTACTATTGACCATGTTGCAACATGTGCACACACAGAAATATCAGTTTCTTGATACATCCAAGGAAAAGCTTTCACAAATGATTTTAGGCCTAATAAATGTAATTTGAAATCTGCTAGGATTAAATAAGCTTTTGTATTTAATAATAATTGCGGAGAAATGTAAGACTTACCAACTTTTGTATTGGAAATCGTGGGTCTTAACGTTACATATCCAAGGTATTCATCATCTTTTAACAAATGTAATCTATAACACTTTTTTGAGTATTCTCTATGTTTTTTTATATAAAAAGAATAATATGTACTTAGATAATCACTATCATAGTAAGGATATTCAATATATATTTTATTACAATTGCAGCCAATTCTGCCTTTTAATTCTTTAATGAATCTTATGTGAATATATTGCTTATCAATATATTTTGCTAAACTCTCATAATCTTCAATCTTATTTATGTTAATTTCATTAAGAGTTATCATTTTATCACCTTATAAACTGTCAAGAAATTTTATTATGAATCACTTTTATTATATAATATTTAGAATTCATTTACAATAAATTCACTACAATAACATCCTAAATTAAAAATGTTTTCGCTTAAAATTGAGTAAGATTCTTTACTTCCATTACTCTCAGATTTGTAAATATTCTTCAGACACTTTATATAAACTTGTAATAACTACATACCCAAATAATAACTGAAATATAGCTATCAAATTTACATTAATTCTTAAAAAGAACTCAATTGGTTGAGATAATATGTTTCTTATGAATAGTATTGGAAAATAGAATATAAAAGTATAAAGTGAGAAGTATAGGCTTGACAAACCCATTAGTACTAACTTACACAGATTTATTTTTCATCTTCCTTATTTTCTCTTTTGTTTTAAAAAGTATTCTAAACCAATGAGGAAACCAATTGCTGCATAGAGAATAAATGTTATTAAATCGTATTGATAAATACGCAACCTAAATGTTACTTCCTGCAATTTTTTTAAGTAAATTAAAACATATTCTACTAAACACATAAATGAAATGATAATAAGAGTATAGACAAAATATTTTAACCAAGTTATAATCTTCATAAATATATCCGCCAATTTTTATATTTTAAAAAATACCACTTATTATTTATATTCTATTTTTAATTTGTTCTTGTAATGACATCATCTATATTTACCTCAACATTTTCCAACTCTGCGGGTGTACTGTTAGCTTCAATAAAAAAATCAAGTTCTTCGTTATCTTTAGACAACTTTGTTATGGCTGATCGAACAAGTTCCATAAGCATTTTATAAGCTTCTTCTTTTGTTGTTCCTTGAGTGTAACATCCATCTAAATTTGGACATAGTGCAACATATCCTTTTTTACATGGTGTAAATAAAAATTGCAAATTTACTCTTTTCATTTTTACCACCTCATTTATAATTTTATACCTAACTTAAATATCCACTAATGCATTGAAATTCATACTGTAAAAATCCTTTTTCATTATACCATTCTTTATCCCCCTTATTAAAATGAATTAAAATAAAAATGCCACGCTCACAAAATTAGTATTACTTGTGAGTGGTATGTAGGACAAATTGAAATGTCCTTTATATCCTAATAAAATATATAAAAAATAAATAAGCTAGGTAACGACTAGCTTATTTATTGTCATGAAACACTTTATTAAATTTAAATTGTTAACTTTAATTTGTAGTTAGATTATATATCTAATTAAATAAAAAGTCAAAGGACGCTTCTACCCAAAGCACCCAAACTACTAAAACTCATTTAAATTTATGTAACCATAAACCATCAGCGGTTTATTATTTATATTATATCAATCTTAAAAAAGTTTATACAACAACCTGTAAGATTATTATTTGTCTTGTGTCCTAAAAGTTTGCCATAACCTCCCTCTGAATTAGGTAATGGATTTTGAGATACTTTTTGTATTGCCTTTGTTATTTCTATCTTTTGAGATTTGTCAAACGAATTTAAATCTCTGTTTGCTAATTCAGTAAATTCAACCGTCCAACTCATTACTCTATTTCTACATCTTGTATATTATCTAATTCTTCTTGTGTTATTTCATGTTGTTTCATGACCTCTTCTATAGAACATTTCATATTACTTTCATTTTTTAATCTTTTTTTTGTCTCAATCATTAACTCATAATCCTCAATAGTTTCTACCATTTCTTGATATTGTTTAGGAGTTATGAGAACACAAGCAGGTTTATTATTTTTCACGACTATCTTATATCCTGTTTTATTTACTTCTTCAAAAATTTTACTAGCTTCACCTTTATTAAATCTCGAAATAGGAACTATACAATTTAGCATATCTCGCATTAAATTACACCTCTTTGTTACATATTAAGCTTAGTATAACGCATTGTGCTATATATAACGCACAAAATAAATTACATGCGTAAACGCAATCTATTAATTGTAGTTTCTGGAACTTGATTAACCCAGTTAACGAACCATTGAACAGCAGTCCTAATTTCTTTTACGCTTAAAAAAAGCATTACTAATGATCTCGTCTTTCATCCAGCCCCATAAACCTTCTATGATATTCATTTGGGGACTATATATAGGAAGAAAAATTAATGTAATACGATAACTATTATGATCTAAAAATTGTTCAAGCAAACTTGCATAGTGAACTTTAGAATTATCAAGAATCATAACTATTTTACCTTCTGGATATTGTTCAAGTACATTTTTAAGAAATTCTAAAAATATCTCAGCATTATATTTACTATGTTCTTCACAATAAACTTTCCCAGTTTCATAGTTGATAATTCCTAAAAGCTTTACTCATTCATGTTTTCCATAGGTTGGAATTATTCTTTGCTGACCTTTAGGAAACCATGTTTTACATATTGCTTGATAATATCTAATCATTGACTCATCTTCAAAAAGAATGTGGTCAATATTACCATCAATCAGATTTTTTTAAAACCTCAAATTCTTGCTTAAAGGTTTCTTGCTTTTCAGAGTCTGCTTTTGCCAGTGTATATGTTGGTCTTGTATAACTAAGATTTAACCTGTGTAATACCTGTAGCATACCTCTACTACTATACTCAACATTGAAATTATCCCTAATCCATTTTCGTGCTACATTGGAATTCCAGTTTTTTCGATATCCAAAACTAACTTATTATTTTTGACCTATTAATTATTTGTAGATGACTTGAATTTCAAAAGAATGTTAATTTTTCACTAGGGATATTTTGTGCTTTTTTCAATTTTAATGTTTTTCAATATAAAACCTAGCACAATGCGTTAATATTTAATTGATATATACCATAAGAAAATTTAAATATTTTGGATAATTTAGCAATATCAGAATTAATCCATATACATTTAAATAACTTTAACAATTTGTTGAAAATAATCTTTCCAAATATAATATAATGAAACAGTCACTTTAAAGATTTCTACACCTGAATATAAAATTGGTAAAAACATTAAAAACAATATAGCTATAACTATTAAGAATTTCACAAATCTCCAAATTAAATCCTTGAATGCTAAATATAGTGAATGCTTCTCATTAAAATACACCTTCCTTTTCCTCAAAGAAAAAAACATTATATATGAACAAGCCTTTCTTAGGATTTCTTTCAACACAACTAAATTATATTTTGTTCTTATGCCAATACACTTATAGTCAAAGAACTGTTCAAAATTCAATATCATATAATAAGTTCTAATCATTATTTTACCATAGATAAAAAAGTTTTCTTCTATTTTTTCTGAGATTTTAATCTTTTGAATAAAAACATCAAATTCATCCCAATTTCTTTCTTTGAAACTAATTAACTCATAGAACACTCTTTCAACATAACTTGCCCTTAGATTTTCAATTTTAAAATCTATTTTCTTTATTCTCTTCTGCTTAATATACAAATGTATTGACCCTTGAAGCTCATTAATGGTAGTATCTAATACGTTTTTAAGCAATATCTCTAATGTTTCTCCCCACTTTCCTTCCATTGTTTCTTTTTTTTCTATTAATTTTACATCTATATAATTATTCTTATGAGATTCAATTACACAAGGTTTATTATACTTCTTAATTCTCTCATTAGATTTTTCATCACTATATTTTAATATTTTTACGACTCCTATTATAAATCCTACAATAATTATCACTGATACCCAATGTAACAAAATAATATGTAGTGTACTGATTAAAACTTTATATGTTTTTTCTGTAACTTCTCCATATTTTACTAACGTATATAGTATAACCATGATGCCAGCAATAAAATAAAAAACTTTTATTTTGAAATCTTTGAAAATATCTATTATTATCTTTAACATGTTAAATACTCCATAAATATTATATGTAAATTTTATACTAAAAAAGCAGGATTCCCCCTGCCTTAAGTTTAATAATCTTTTTTATTTCAATTTAACTACTTTTCTTTGCTTCCTTGTCAAATGCAATTTGTTCCTGAGTTTGTATACTTTGTTCAGAGTATTTTGCCACCTCATAGTTATTTATGGTATCTAATAATCTATCTATATTAGTGCAATAATTAGCCCTGAAACCCTCTTCATATTTTTTTAAATACTCTTGTGCTTGTCCAACTATTTTTGAAATATTTTTTTCTATATATTGCATAAGTTTAGCAGTATAGTCACTTTCATTCATCACAAACTTATCACAATATTTAGTTAAAACGGGAAAAATTTTTATGTAATGTAGCCCATGTGCATGGTGTGGCCTAGTTGTATATCTTCTAGGTAGAGGAAAATACAAACCTTTCGTTGATTTATTTACTTGAATATTTGACCGAAATGGAATTGCAAAAGACTGTTTCTTACTTTTATATCTTAGAGACAAAATTAATAAAAAAGGTCTATTATTATCGTTATCCTCATTGGTCATTATTTCAGTTGAAAAATCAAATATATTAAAAAATTCTTCTTTTATATTTACGACTTTCAGTCTCATTAAAAATTCTCCTAGCAACAAAACCTCCTAGTTTCAGGAGGTTTTACTTAAAATTGAGTAAGATTCTTTACTTCCGTTACTCTCAGAAGAAAAACTTAAAATTAGGTAAGATTCTATATTTTACGTTTCCGTTACCTTCGGGAACAAACTTAAAATTGAGTAAGATTCTTTACTTCCGTTACTCTCGGACAACAACTTAACTTTAATCTTATTTTAGTATAGCTTTACAAAAAAGTCAAGTCTGAAGGTTGTAAAAATTTAACTTATTTTCTTTGTTTTTATCTAGATAAAACTGATATTTTATTGATTCATTTAACTAAACTTCATTATAATAGTACTATAAGTTTATATTTCTTAACTAAAGGAGTGAAAATTATGCTTATTGAAAACATTTCATTAATCATTAGAACAATATCAACTGTCGTAACAGCAACGAATATCTATACAAAAATAAAATTTCCTGGCAAGTTATCAGAAAATGAAGTAACTGATTTTATTGAACCTGTATACAATGACCTTTTAAGAGTAAAAAGAGGACTACAGTATATAGAAATAGACAAAATTAATATTAACCTATCTGAGAAAATAGACTCACTAAAGTCTCCCAAGTTTTTTAAGGATAACGAGAAAATTTTGAAGGATTTAGAAACATTAATTAATAACATATCAAAGCAATATAGGATTATTTGTGCTTCCTGTACAGGAATCGTAAATGAGGCACTAAAAGAAGAAGACCTACATTACTGCTTTAAACCTGACGAATTAGGAGAACTTCCTAGTATTATGGGGTATTGCATATTTAATTATAATAATAGGGAAGTAATTAACAAAATATCAACTAAATTACATACAATACTAGAACAAAAGTTTCCCAATTTTGGATTAAACTTTAATGAAACTAATATTAACAATAATAAAATCAATTATGGTATAATTAAAGTGATTGATAGAATATGTGATATTATAGATTTATCTTCAGAAAATTCTATAAAGAGATTTTTTAACATCCATACAGAAAGAATTCCTGCTACACCAAAACAAGATATACTTAAAAAGTATGTGGCTAGCTTTTTCAAAGATATCACACATGCACATATTGAGGTAACTGGAACTATAGAAGAAATTAAAAATCACTACGAAAAATTTAGGCCTAAAAACTCTTAAATCAAACTTATTTAAACTATATACTACCTTTATAGCTGTTTCTCAGATATGTCAATAATCATTTTAACAAGTTCATCGCTGGCCATCTACACTTCAGAATCCAAAATAACCCACTCACAAATTCAGTATTACTTGTGAGTGGTATATAGGACAAGTTTGAAATGTCTTTTATAATCTCAAAAAACAAAATAAGCTAGGTCGCAAACTAGCTTATCTGTATCATGAAGTATTTTATAAAATTCAAGTTATTAACTTTAATTTGCAATTAGATTATATATCTAGTTAAATAAGAAGTCAAAAAATAAAAATTCACTAGTACTATATCAGATAAAATTTGGCCATTTTTATGTAGGCCATAACATTATTAATCAGTGCGTTTATATTTTATATTATACTTAAATCCTATATACAATTCATTTTCATATTGATGGTACACATGTATCCCCTCTGCCTTTAGTATCTCAATAAAGTTTTTATCTAATTTTTTATAAATAGCCTCACTTCTCCTCACAGCATCTATTTCATACTTTTTATCGTCCCATTTTCTTATCATATCCTTAAAGCTTATAGTAAACTTATTTTTGCTAAATTGAATAGCATGAGTCATTTCGTGAATTAAGTCATAAATTATTTTATATTTAGTCCACATATTCTCATATTTCTTCCAAATATCATTATTAACATATTGCCACTCATCTAATTTTTCAAATTGTTTTTTCTTTACTAAAATAGAATTACGTATTTTGTCTTCAAAAATATGAATTTCATTCTTATTACGCTTATAAATACCTTCAATTATGCTATCTCTTTTTATTTTTTCAAATACCTTTTCTTCCATTGTACCAATCAAATCCAATAATCTCATGTTCTTTATACAAAGATGAAAATATTCTCTACAATTTTCATGAATAAATACTTTTGATTCAACATTCCTGTATTCTATTGGAAGAAGCTTTATACATTTACTCAATTCATCACTTGTAATTGTGTGTGAGTTGTTTTCTACTATCAATTTACCTATTTCTACTGCTTTCATTATAAACACCCGCTATTTTATTTTCTCCTCATCAGAACATCTTTACTTCATTTAAGAAGGATAATTTATCTTTATTTATAGCCTCTCATATACCATATTCAACAAAGTAAATTTTCAAATGAAAACAAGCTAGCTTATTTCCCATGCAAAACCTTTATAATAATTATAATTTCTAAATTTATTTCCTTTACAATCTAATTGCATATTTACTGTAATTATAAATCAAGTACATTTATACTTTTTTCTTAACATCTGTAACAACAATAATAGAATGTACTTATAAAAATCATAAAAAATTCTACTTAAAAATAGTTATAAAGGTATTGTAATGTCTGCGGACAGAAAATCAAAACCTTGCTTTTCTAATTTTTCTCTAACTGTACCAAAGTCTTCTGGAATAGTAGTTATTCAAAATACTCCTTTTTGAGCTTCAAAATCTTCTGCATCGGCACCTAATGCCTGCATCATAATTTCATCTTCATCCATATCATCCTTTTTCTATTTCATCCTTTTTCTATTATTAGTTGATATATGTTTTTCCCTATTTATATTAGTATATACCATAACAAAATTTAGACATCTTCCATATCTTAATAAGAGTATATCATTCCAAATCGCCTAGAATGAGGGTCTAGGTTATGATGTATGTTTAACTTTCTTAATTCACCCCTATCCACATTTAAATAAAGCTAGGAATTGATTAAATACTCTGTAAGATTTAGTTTATCTTTTATCAAATCATATAAATATTGATTATTATCTTGGAGAATTATATAGTTAAACCACAAATATTGTCTACTATATTCCTCCAATAATTTTATTTGACTACCCATTTTCCCAGGATTAATATAAATTATCAATACAGTATAAACATCAGGATAAATATATTGTAGTTCTTTTAACTTTAAAAATACATCATTAATAGTTCTTACTCCATTGGTCAAAAAAACTTTAATTTCACATACCGCTATAAGTTTACTTTTGCATTTAACTGAAATATCGGGCACAATTTTCTTATTAGTACTAACTTTATATCTTTCTGCACCTTGTGATAAAAACACTTCTCTTTTGTCTTTAATTTTAAAGATATTAACATCTTTAGTAAATGGTATAACACTAAATTCTTCACTAAACATATTATATAAAAACCTAAATAATAACAATTCTGAGTATCCCATAAAACCCGATGAGGTTCCTCTATAAATCTTTAATTGATTGAACAAGTGAAAATATAACTCATACATATCACAACACTTAATTGTAGTAAGATTATCCTTAATAAGTAAATCTATACTTCCTAAAAAAGTATTTATACTATCCTTAGATTTTAATAAAATTTCATTCATATATTTAGTCTCCCATATATTACTTTGCTGTATTTGTATAAAACTTAAATATTATTCACTAAATAAACAATTATATCTTTTAATTTAAAACTATACTTCTACTACCGATTTTCTGGTGTGGTAAAGGGTAATCGCATACGAAAAACAAATTCCATTTTAGGTATTGAGTTGGAATATTATTGAATGATTTTACAGAAAATTGTTTAATAAATAAGTAAATGAAAGTATAGAATGCCTATTTAATTCTGTATATATTTTGAATTTGAGAAATATAATTAAAAAATATTCCTTGATTTTAAAATTAAATTTTTATCATGCGATTGCCCTGATGTGTAGTACATATAGCCTTAACATATATAAATATATAAGCTATACTATACTTTTGAACTTTTTATAACTCTAAATCTTAGTAACCTATTGATTTTCATTTTCATAAGTAAATATTTCTTTATTAAGAATATCATTAACATCTTTAATTTCAAATTGACCATTTTTCCATTCTGCTTCTATATATTCCTCCCATCTTGAAAATCTATCCTTAGTATTTTTAAATCTAGACTCTCTATATTGTCTTTCAATATCTAAGTCATAATCCTCATCAAATTCAGCGTAACTATTTTCCTCCTCCTCACATATATAACTATATGTTTCATAATCTCTATCTAAATAATCGCGAAAAAATACCATTCCTTTTCCTTCATATGGCTCACCTTCTTTAATTTCACCCTCAAATCCGTTTATGGTTTTTTCGAAATATAAATTTCCATATTTGATTTGTCCATTATATGGCTTTGAATTTCTAAATTCTCCTTCAAAATGTTTTATATCTCTTTCACCTTTACCAAAATATTTACCACTTTGTATGATGCCTTGTATCCAATTACCGTCATATCTAACACTATTAGACTTATTATTATAATGCTCTACACCATATCCTTCATGTTTATTGTCCTTTACATCGCCTCTATAATGTATATTGTGATTAGTATAGTATGTTTCCACAAAACCATTTTTTATTCCATCACCATCAAATTCACCATCATAACACAATTTATCGTTATTCTTATAAAAAAGCTTTCCTTTAATTTTATTACTATTTTTATATTCAACTTCATACATTCTATTACCATTATCATAAAATTCCTTAGTTACTCCTGAAACAAAGTAACCATTTTCAAATAAGCCTTCATATTTAAGATTTTTACTATCAATTGAATAATAGCACCCTCTTCCATTATATTTTTCATTCTTTAACTCACCTTTATATGAAATATTCTCTCCTAAATAAACAGTAAACACGTTATCACTATCTGTTAACATTTTAATTTCTTCTTTTTTATATGTTAAATATCGTAACCTTCCTAATAAGGCATAATATTTCCGATTTAATAATTTAACTTCGTCATCCTCGTAACTTTTAAGAAATTCTTTGGGAAATATTGAAGAATATATTTCATAGCTCAAATTATTAATTTCTTCATCTAATGATTCAAAATAATCTTTCTTAGTTTGTCTTTCATCTAATAATGCCGCTATTGTTAAAAATCTACCATATAAGTTATATATGCAACTCATTTCATCCGATGATAAGTGATTTTTTAGAACAGCTACATTTTTTATCCATTCATTACTGAAAAATAACTTTTTAGGAACAGCCGATTTTTGATTTATTATTCTACTCACATATAGTTTTCTCAAATCCTTTATGCCTAAAATTAAATCATAATATACAATTAAAGCATTTTCCCTTATTACTTCATTCTCTTTATTATCTTCCTTATTTTTTATTTCTTTTGCTAATTTGTTACTCTCAATACTAGATTGTAAAATAGCCCAACTAAATATAGCTGTAACAATAAGTGTATAGGTACAAATGAGATAATATATTGTCTCTGATAACTTTGGAAAATCATTTTGGTCAAGTATTAGTTTGCCATTAAAGTTTTGTATATTTTTCATTAATGAACCCATTCCTCCTAGAACATATGTCGAAAATACTAATGTAAAAATAATAGGCATTAATAATATTATTATCATGCATAATACCCTTAAATGTCTTCTAAAATATTTCTTTATAAAATCCATAATACTCTTAGTTATCCTCCAGTTATAAATTATCTTTATCTATTCCAAAAAAATCATTATTGTGCATAAAACACCAGACTCCTGCAAATAACTACTATTAATGTTTCCATATAACACTAGTCTTCAATTGTAAATAAAAAAAATCAATGCCTAGTTATCTTCCTTATTCTTTACACATAAAGGTACCTCTCTATGCCTTTCATAACAATCAATTATTGCATTACCTTAATATATATGATTTTTATGCATTTTTACTCGTTACTATTTCCATTTCATAAATGGATTATATATTTTTCATTTTTACCACCTCATGATATTACTTACTTAGATCTTATGTCCTATAAAAAAGCTCTCATACTAACTATTGAACTTTTGGAATATACTAGCATAATAACTTACACATTGTAATTTAATATTAAAGCTTGTACTTTATTTATTGCTGTTTACCAACTGTTTCAATTCATCCATTGATAGTTGTTTATCTCCACCATTAATTTTAACTATGCAGTAATCAACAGTTGCCTTAGTTAAATTATGTATTACTAATTTTTTATCAATATCACTTTCACTGCTGTAATAGGTCATAAATGGTGTGGTGTAATTAGAGCCTACAGCAGATTTAGATGATAAATGTATTTCACCTCCGCCATCCATATAACAGTCATCATAATCGAGAGTCATTCCAACAATTAAATTATATTTTGTATTGTTCTTTATGGATATATCACATTGAATAAAGCTATTACCGGTAATATCATTAACAAAAAAATCTTTTACTGTTATAACTACAGGGTCGGTACTATTTCCACTGGTTATTTCTTGTTGTACATTAGCATTGACCTGATTGCTACTTTTGGGGGCAAAATATTTATCTCCTACTATTCCAATTACAAGCATAAATATAAAAAGTATTAGTAATCTAGTCCAAATTTTTTTTAATCTCTTATTATTCCTTGCTTTACTTAGTGTAATTGAGATACACGATATTATTGTTCCTAAAAAACCAATAAAATATATTATTCCTAGAATTCCAATCATACGCTAACTTCCTTTGCTTTAATTATTTACTTATACACAACATTTATATATCCCATGCTAAAATATTTTCAACCAAAATAATATAAAAACCCCTGATTTGATTATCCTCTTCAGAGGTTTTCGTATATTCTATTAACAACACTTTTGCTACACATATCATTAAAAGGGTATTTTCTGTAACATTATATTAATTTTCTAGTTAACGATTCAGTGATAATATATCAATATTTAAGTATATTATCCATTTATAATTTGAGGAATAAATACGCTGTTAATATCTTCATATAACGTTATAAGACTGCTATCTGTGGCATTTGAGGTATAATGAAATTCTTTTCCATTACAATAGTACTATTAAGTACTTCAACATCCAATTGTTCCATTTGTAATCTAACAGTAATAATATTCTCTCTTTTTTTACCGTATTTACTAAGAAGCTTTTTTTCTAATTTAAATACAAAAACTTGTGTATCACCCTCATTACCACGCCATTTGGGATAAAATTTTCTAATACATTCTTCTCTAAAAGTTTTAATTAAATTATTAATCAACATCTTAATCTTATCATCAGTTGTTTTATATTTATCATCACAAAAAAAATTCTTGTATTTCATATAAATCACCTACCTTATGTAAATTATATTTTATAATTACAACACAACTTATATGAAAATTATAACATATTTTTCACATTTTTGACGTTTTAATGCTAAATATCCTATAAACTTATCTTTATTCTAAACTTTTTAGGAATTTCCCTTGCATTTGCAATTTTATTGTATACATAGCTTAACGCATCTAGATTACCTATAAACACCTTCTTACCAATTTCTTGTCCTTGTGAAACAAATAAATAATCTAAGACATTATTCTTAAATCCTCGTTTAACATCTTTATCAAACATCTTTTCTATTAAAATATACATATCAGTGGCTTGTTGACTAGGTATAAAAATTTCCTTTGTCCCTATATTCTTACTTTCAGTTAATTTCTTATAAAAATATTTAAAAGATTCTACTAACCCTTTTACAAAATTTCCCTCTATGTGACAATCCGACATGTAATCAAATAAGTATACTATTCCTTCAAAAACTTTATTTTTATAAGAAAAGAATATATTTTCATCCTCACTACATATCTTCCTCCCATATCTGACTTCTGTTAACTCCCAATCTATTTCATAAGTAATTCTATCAAAAACTCCAAATATACCTATCAGTTTTTCCCTTAAATCATCTTCTACAATTATTGAAATATTTTTATTCATATCCTCTTCATGTTCTTTCCATATTTCTTCCCATGTTTTTTCTAATTCTTCGTTATTTATCATTTTATCGTCTCCTTTAAAATTTATTTTTTATACATAAAATTTTTTTATAAATATAAAAAAGTACAATGCCTGTTTCAAGCTTGTACTTTTACATATTTTACATAATAACCATTATATTATAAATATCTATTCGCAATATGTCTTTATCATTTTCACTATCTCTGAATCTGCTGGAATTCTAGTATCATCTTTATCAGATTTTTTAATTGTCCTTTTGTCCCTTTAATTCTTCTCTTAACTGTCTCCATGTTTTGCCAGGTGCTTTGCTTTTTCTCATTTCTTGCATTTCAACCAATGATTCTTCTAATGATTCTAATGGAGTACAATATCTTTCTATACGTGTATCATTCATATAACATCACACCTTTTTCTTTTATATTTTACCCTAAAAGAGAAAAGACTTTTTAGTTATTATTAAATATAATACTTTTCTCTATAAGCAAATGTTATTATAAAATTACCTTTCTTAACTCTCAACATTACGCCATCCAATGGTATCCTTAGCCAATTATTATTAAAATTCTTATATCTGTCCTTTCCTAAGCTACTTACTATAGTTTCATCTTCACAACTCATGGTTATTACTTCTCCAGTTTGTAACCCATCTAATCCTCCAGTAAGCTTCTTACCTGACAATCTTCCATTTACACAGGTAGTATTTAACGGTATATTTCCGGCTTCTCCTATTGTAGCATATTCAATATTTAAACCCGTTTCATCATCTGTACCATCGTCATTCTTCATATAACTTGCTACCACTTCAGGTTGATTAGTTGTAATTTTTGATTTTAATTTAGCTATGCAAGTTTCAATAGTTGGGTCTTCTCCATCTATTAATGTATTATTATCCCACTTAGCTATAGATTTTTCTCTTGTTAAATAATCATCTAAATTAACTAAACTACCATTGTCTACACCAGTACCAGTGTTATTTATTATATATGGCGTTTGTATTTGTTGATTTACATTAGCCAAACATATTATATTATTGTATTTTTCACCACACATCTTATGTGTCACAGTAAGTTTTGTACTTGTATAACTAACATCATACTGGTCTTTATTGTATCTATCTTTTTCATCATTCTGTTTTAATATTGTCTCAGCCAAAGCTTTTATTGCATTATCCTGGGTACAATCCTCTCCTCCTTCTAAAGATGAAGTTAAGAATCTATTTTTAGAATCTAGCTTATCTATAAGACTAACAGGAATATTACCTTTACTTCCATATTCAATTGCTTGAAACTGTATTTCATTATCAGAATAAATTTGTGCTAATACTATTGAATGTTTAAAAGTATATTGACTGTATTCAACACCATAAGTTCCGGTATTATTTACAGCCTTTACTATATCTATCATAGTTTGTAATTTAGTATCACCTATTTTAATTTGGTAGGAATCACTAAATAAATAGTCTTCAGCAGTTCTCGTATCATATAACTTGTATAAATCAGTTATTTCAATTTCTTTTATATAATACAAAGTGCGTATATCTTCTTCGAATTCTATATACACCCTATTTCTGCTTAATTGCTTAATAGATTTTACAATATGATATTCAATCCTTATATTTTCATCTATATTACTAGATGTAGAAGATTGACTTCCTTCATCCCCACTAATGCTATCTGTCTTTATTATAGTATTATTATCTGCATTATCTATAGTAATTTTTAACTTTACTATATCACCTGCTTCAACTCCACTTACTTTTAAACTAGAAGCATAATCTTTTATCAACTTTTCTGTTTCATATCTATCGGCTCCACCTATTCTTTTGGCCTTACCTATATTTATAGACGGGATTCCTGTTACAGTTGTAGTAGTTCCACTTGTTGTTACTGTATCAGAAGCTGAAACTCCTCCCAAAACTAAATCTTCTTCTTTATATGGAATTGCCATTTTTTCAGATGTACTCATTAAACCAACATTTACAAAAGTATATCCCATATCTCCTAAATAACGAATTCCGTTATAATAATCTGCCCCAGTACCATATATACATGCATCAGTAGGAACTTTATATTTTACTGTAATACCATTTAATGCTAAATTCCCTTCATATCCTTCGCCTAATGAATCACCACTTTGAGCTTGCTTTATTAAATTAGCCCAGTCTTGCATAGCTTTTTTAGTTCCTATACGTCCTTGGTCATCCCCTGAACCTTGAAGCCTTCGTGCCGGATAGAAAACTATACCTCTAGGAATACCAGAGATTCTTTCTATTCTTGTATCGTTAGGATCATCAGCTTGAGGTGGTGTTGTTTTTAAATTTCCGTTAGCATCAAAATCTGAAGATTTACTCCCGGCAAGCTCTCCACCTATAACCAGATCACCATCATGAAATACAATTGCAGATTTTTGGCTGTATGTCATGTTAGTTGTATCCACTATTTCATATCCGAGTGGCTGTAAAATATCTTTTGCGTTTAAGAAATCATCTTTATTAGGATTACTTTCGCCATCACTTGCCCGGCCTGCATAAACCTTAGCCCCTTGAGGAACAGTATTGGGAACCAACATATTTGAATCCACCGTAAAATCTATTTTATCTAACCGATCCTCATATAAATCAATAGTATCTCCAGCAGTTTGGTCTACTATTTTTTTAGGTATATCAGTGGCTAATAATGCATCACTATCTAGTGCAATCGTATTATCTAAATCTATTGAAACATGTTCATTTTGAGATTTAGTTGTAAATGTTACTATTTTCGTATCCTTAAAATATAATTGACCTTGCAACCACGCACTATTTTTTATCTCATCAGCCCATTCTTGCATTCTTTGTTTCGTTTCAATTCTATCTTTTCCACATATTACGTGCGCACCATAAGTTGTGATATTATGCGGAATAGATATTACTGTTACTCCTGTTTTTATGTTTCCAGGGCTATCAAAATCAGTACTTGCATAACCTGCATCTTGTCCAATTATTATATCTGTATTTGTAAAAACGACTATATTTCCATCTTTATCAACTATAGTATTACCTTGTACCGTATAAGAATCATTCGTTTTTATTACTTCGAACCCCATATTTTGGAAGATATTCACTGCGTTATCGTAATCCCCTAAATTTCCATTTGTATCTGGTGGAGCATAAGAAGCAAAAACTCTTGGTTTATTAGTAGTCTTAACATTTGGAGTTATATAAATAGAATAGCTTTCATCTGCACCCCAAACTGTATTAGGTGAAAATCTAATTCCTTCACCGGCAAGGCCTATTTGAGGTGTAAAGTTAGTAAATTTATTGCCATATCCATCTAAGATATATATATTGTCTGTTGTAACGGTACTTTCATCAATAGTTTTATCAAAGTCGTATACTATAACTTTGTCGGTATTTACCAAATTATAATCATTATGTAATAAATTCAAATCTCCTGTTTCAACAACACTAGTTTCAACATTATTTGTTGAGGAATTATATCCTTCAGCATATTCTTGTGTCATAGTTATAATCTTGTATTTTTTAGGAGATTCAATGTTTGAACCATCAGCATAAGTTACAGCTCCCGATACATATAAGTAATAAACTGTATTATAACTTAAAGAATTTACTGGTGTTATCAATAATATGTTGGAAGTATTGGTATTGTAATCTATTTCTGCATATATTGGAATATTGCTTCCACTTTCATTTTCTAGGACTACTGTATTTCCAGCATTGATATACTCACTACTTAATTTTTTATCAAATACTATCTTCAATGATTTATCAATAAATGCATTGGTTATTAAAGTAAAAGAATCATCATCAATTACTGTTTCATTCAAATCTGATTCTATAGAAAAAGAAATTATTTTTGTAGCTGATAATATATTATTACCATCTGTATCTTTTACCCCTGTAATATAAAGTTTATAGCTTTCCCCATATTCATATCTGGTTTTTGGATTTACACTAATTGTTTTTCCACCATCTATTAAATTTATATTTATATTTTCATGTATACCACTTCCGTTTTTTATTACATAAACAGTGCTATCAGTTACTGTTGAGCTGTCTATTTTCTTTGATGAATAAATATTGAAGACTTTTACAGTGCTTATTCCCATATAGTTATTTGTTTCAATTGTACTATCTTCTTTCATAGTATGGAACTTTATTTTCCTAATTTGTTTAAAAGTATTTCCTTTAATATCTTTTACACTTTTCGAAACATATAAGTAATAATCTGTATCATAAGCATAAGCAGTTTTTGGAGTAGAACCTATGACTTTCTTATCGCTTGATATGTCAAATGTTTGTTGTATTTGATTTCCCTCTGTATCTCGTACTTGAATTGTATCATTATTAACTGTAGATTCATTTACCTGGTCATCAAATGTTATTACAAGCCTTCCATTTACAGAAAGATTATCAATTTCCTGCTGGTAATCTTCTCCAGACTCACCATCCCATAAACACATCAAAAAGTCTTTATCGATGTACTTCATCATTCGAATTCCTAAATCGCTAGAATTTCTTGTAATATTTCTCAGTAAACATTGAGAAATGTTTTTTGTACTTTTTGTACTTATATTTACATTATCATTAACTAAAGCACTCCTGTCAGTATTTACTAAATAATTTATTTCACTACCATCTGTCAATAGATGGTCGGTCATTTTCACTATAAGTTCATTTGTTCCAGAAATACAGGTATATTTTGTATCTCCTACAGAAATTTTTTGATTAGGTAATAAATTACTATTTAAATATAAAATACCTTCAGCACGCTTTACATAATTCGATATATCAACTGGTATATTGGTGGATGAACATAAGTTATTTGAATCATATTCAAAGCACATATCGCCAATAGTCACCGTTGATCCATCATCGACCCAACTATTTTTATTAAAAACTAAAGTATTGTGTGCCTTTGTAGCTGTTACAGGCACCAAAATATTAGATGTTTCAAGCTTATTGTATGGCTTCCCATAACCCAAATCGAATTCGTAAGTTCCTTTATTTCCCAAAATGAATTTTTCTCCATAATAAACAGTTCCAAGAAGCTGAAAAAATCCTGAAGCCTTTTTGCCTTCATAGAATTCAAACACAGGAAAATTAGAAAAATCTGTAACAGGAATAGTATAGCTTCTTTGAAACCCATCATTAGCTTCACTATTTCCTCCAAGTGCAGAGTCATCAATTTTTTGACCTATTATTTTTATACCTTGATTATAAATATCGCTTCCCGGAACTTGCCCTACTTGTATTTTTATTTGAGGTAGAATATTCCAATCAGCGTGATTAAAGAAATATATTTTACTTCCTGTATCATTAGTATCATACTCATCTACTTGTTCTGATTCACTAACTTCATAATCATAATTACCTTTTTCTAATGAATAGCAATAAGGACTTTGGGTTTCAAAATTCACTGTGCAAAAACCCTCTTTTAACCCAAAATGATTTAGATTACTGGCTCCTACCATTGTTGCCATGTAAATTCGTTTGGGCTTGGTCAAATCATACATATCATCTATCATAATACAATCCTCTTCAAACCATAATTCTTTATAGCCATTTTTATCAGATAACCACCTTATAACTTCTCTCTGTTTAGCATTATTCATTATAACATCGTCACTAAATGCTAGTTCTAATTCAAAAGTTTTTCCTTCTTCCTGTATATTTTGAAAATAAGCCCTGTCCCTTCCTTTAATTCTTGTTTTGTTTAAAGTTCTATTTGCTATAAAAGGTTCTTGTAACATTCCATTGGTATCTACATTAACATTTATAATTCCAATATCATCACTATTTATTCCATTATAGTGAAACCTCAAACTGCTTTTTATCATTTATATCAAATCTCCTTCTCATTAATAATTTTTTTGCAATAAAAAAGTATGCAATCTTTTAGCATACTTTGTAATCACAATTTATAAAAAACCAAAATTTAAACTGGTATTCTTTTTAATATATTTATATCGACTTCGTGTTTTCCAGCCATTTCCTTTAAAACTTCAATACTTTCTTTAATTTCCGAAACATCTTTAGAGACATTCTTTAATGCACCTGCTAATAAATTTAGTTTTATCCTCTATCAACGCATTTGTATTTTTAGAACAAAATTCTGTTTGTTGTTTATGGGCTGTTTGCACTTCTGTAATAATATCTATCTCTCTTTCTATTGATTCAAGTTTAATGGAATTTTTTTTAACCTCATTTTTAAGATTTGTTTGCCCTTCTAAAAGCTGTTGTAATATATTTTGTAGTTCTTTATCCATTATATTGCACCTCTCTTCACTATAAATTAGTTTATTACTGTATATATTAATGTATATCTATATGTCTATCCCTAAAAAATAGACGTGGTGTGTAGTTTGAACAGTGCAGCCGATTTGTTCAAATTCAAAGTCATTTAAAAATGGAAATGTACCCCCACCATATCAGTCATAAGTCAATTAATTCTTTGAATTATAAAAGCACCTTCCATCAAGAAGATGCTCTAAAAACCGGATTATTTAGTGGGAAGGCGTACCCCACATCTCTTTTAAAGACCTATTTCTAGGTGCGATAGCTGCCTGTTCTATCCTCAAATAATCCTATTTATAATCTATTCGTTTCCTATTTAAATTATACATAAAAATAATTATCCAGTCAATTATTTCTTGAATTTTTTTGCTGTTCCAGATTTTATATATAGATCTAATTTAGCCTGTGTTATTGGAAATACAGATTTAACCCATAAATCCCCGTAAGGCTTTATTCTTACTGCAACAAGTACTATTGAATCAATCTTCTTTATATATTCAATACTTTTTCCATTAGGATGCATTGCAATATAATCAGGATTCTTTATTATATCTGGAGTAGCCTCGACACATTTTTTATATTCTTTAATATTTTTAAACTTATATGCATGTTTTTTAGTATATAAAATTTTATCATTACTAAAATATATTTTTCTTTTTGATATTTTTAAATCAAATTGACTTATAACATCATCACCTAATATCCCAACATCATAATTTTTTTTAGTAATATTATCAATATCAAATCTTTCTGCCATTATGTTTCCCCTAGAATTATTTACTATATTATAATCACCTACATTATATCATTGTTGCAACTAATCTTAAACAAAATAATAAAATTTATTCACACACATAATTGGCATTTTTTAATTTTGTTACACTTATACTAATTCAAATTATTTGTAAATAGTTACTATTTCGCCACTTCGAATTGTTTAACTAATTTATAAAAAGTTGTTTTCTTCAAATCTAATATTTTCATAACATCTACTGCTTTAATACTATGACATCTCCACATTTTGTAATATTTATCCCACTGCTTGGGATATTCTATTGCTTTACGTCCTTTATATTTTCCCCCTTTCTTGGCTTCCAATATACCTTCCATTTGACGCTCTTTAATATAATCTCTCTCCAATTGTGCTACAGCTCCAAATACTGTTAACATAAAAATTCCTGTTGGTGTGGTTGTATCTATTGATTCTTTAAGGGATACAAATATAACGCCTTTACTATTCAATTGGTCTATCAAAGCAAGTAAATCTTTTGTATTTCTTGCAAACCTACTTATACTATCAACTATCAGTTTATCGCCACTTTTAAGAGCTGCCATTAAGTTATTTAATACTGGTCTATCAGTTATATTTTTACCAGAGGCTTTTTCAATATAAACATTCGCTAGAGGGATACTATGTTCCTTTGCTTTTATTTCTTGCCTTATTGTATTCTGTTCTCTCGAACTAACTCTTATGTAAAAATATGTTTTCATACCGCCACCTCATTAACATTATATATACTGATTATACCAAATCGTTCGTTTGAAGTCAATTATATTTACGGACGATTTTGTTGAACTTTAAGCATGTAATCAAGCCATTTGTGAGATAGTGAGTTCAAGTATGTTTGTTGTATACCCTAAATGAACTATAGGTAAAAATCACACAATGCATTATACTATTATATATAATATATTAATAAATATAAAAGTAAAAAAGATTCTAAAATAACTTAGAATCTTTTAATCCATTCAATGACAAAGATGTTTAGCTCAAATCTACAATAAAAATTCCATAAATAATTTTTTGCAAATCTCAGCATTATCAATATCTGAGTCTTCACTATTTTTTCTCTTATAAAACAGATAGAAGAAATTATTACGCTCTTTTTCTTTTGCATTTAATGAAGAAGCTATATCCCCAAACTTAGCTATCTTTTCACTACAGGCTGTTTTAAACATAATATTGATAGCCGAAAAGTCTGGTTTACTAAATCCACTGTTGAACTGTGATGCCATTAAAATAATAAAGTTGTATTCTATATTTTTTTGTTCTGAATACTCTTTTAAACAATTCATTATTTTTAGAATATCCTTCTTCTGTCTTTTTTGAACATTTTTAGTCATTTCATCTAATTCAATAGTTTCTAACTCTTTTAATTCGTTCTTAATTTTTTTAATAAGTTTATCATCTATTACCCATGAATCTGTACTTTTAATCAAATAATTTGCCGTAGCTTCCATAGCCTTTTCAAACTCAATTAGTAATTCTCCCCCCTTAGTAAATCCTAAGAAGAACGCCTTATATTCTGCCTCTGACTTCCAAATCGGATGTCTTCTATTCTTTCGTTCAAAATATTCTTCACTTAATTCATTAGAATAAATATTCTTCATGAGATAAATAATATCATCATCACACATTAATTTTACTTTTATATTATTATCAAAACTTTGCC
This sequence comes from Candidatus Clostridium eludens, assembly GCF_045310515.1. Lineage (NCBI taxonomy): Bacteria > Bacillati > Bacillota > Clostridia > Eubacteriales > Clostridiaceae > Clostridium > Candidatus Clostridium eludens. The sequence goes on from NZ_JBJHZX010000002.1 coordinate 201,871, forward strand.
CACTCTTACTTAAACACTCTAATGAGAATAACTTTTTATCTCCCGAATCTATTTTTGAACTTAAATATGACATTACATGTTGCAAAATATATGCTTCATATAATACTACAGGATGATTTTGAATCCATTTACGTTCTGAATCATGAGCATAAACAACATTTTCAATTACACTGATTGCATTTTTATAATATCCTAGTTCAAATTGTCCATCTACTTTTGAAACTGTCAAAGATGATAATAAACGTTCATAATCAATACTTACTGTATCGAATCCTGTAATATATGCATCCCTAATTAAATAATCTAATTTATCTACATCAATAACTTTTGAATTTAATAACGATATAAAACAATTTTTCAAACTATTTTCTTCATTAATTTGAGAGAATTTATATCCCGTAATACATCTTACAAAAAATTCTCTTTCACTAGGTTCTATAAAAAAATCAGGATATTCTTTTAGACCAACAATAGCACTTATTATCTCATGTGGAGCTGCTGCTGCACTTTTTTGTTTCGGAACATCTTGCAAAAATTTTTCACAATCCACCACTTCTGCCAACTTATTATGTAATAAAAAATATCCTTTGTCATTATCTAAGTAAAATCCCTCACCAGTATGTGAAAAAGGAGCATGTCCCACATCATGAAGTAAACATGCAAGTAAGAACACCTCACCAATTCTCTCTAACTTCAACTCACTCTTAAACTTATGGATAATTTCTTTTTTTAATTTTTTGAATGCTATCTCTCCAAGATGGTATACACCTATTGAATGAACAAATCTATTATGTACCGCTGACGAATAAAGTGGAGAATAACTTGTCTGAATTATCCTCCTTAGCCTTTGAAAAACCGATATATCAACAATATTACTTATATATTTTGTGGGAATATCAATATACCCATAAATAGGGTCTTTTAATCTTTTGACTTCACTCATTTTTAGGATACTAAGACTTGAACCGACTTTTCATCTATAAAAGCTTTCAAAACATCCAAAGCAAGATATCCCCTAAATTGTTCAATTAAATCTTCAATTTTTTTATTTTCTTTTAATGCAATACCTTTGATACCTCTTTCCTCTCGTTCCTCAAAATACTCAGAATAATTTCTAAATAACTCATTTGTACTTTCTCTTGATAAAATTAGTATAGCCTTTTCTCCATTTCTATTTAAAAATTGAATTACTCTGGAACCATAATTTTCGATTTCATTATAAGTTAAAAAACGTTTTTTACCTTTTTTTAATGTTTCAATTAATGCATTAGCCGCTAAATCTTCAATACCGATATAAAAACACACTCTCACATCATCCTCCCAATTTTATATTTAAAAATATTATTTTTTCGCAACAAATCAACCAAAAAATATTTTTAAGTAATCTTATAATTTTAACATTTCTTTCAATTCTTTTCAATATTAGATTTTCTCAATATATTTTATGCTTCTTCAACCTTATTGATTCCTAAACTTGATGTTTTCTTTAATTTTTCTTATATAATTACCAAAAAATTTATTTAAATTTTTAAGTAAAAAGCATTGTATATATTTTTTTCTTTTATTATATCAAATCATCAAATACGATTACATAGTTTTTTTTATATACTTCAATATATTTTTACACAATATATTTCTATGAAATGCTTTTATGAATTAGATTAAATAGTAAGAGTATGATACATATTCAATAGTTCAACCTTCCGTTGATTTTTTCATAAGTTAACGTAAGCTTCATCATATTATTTTATATTTACTGCCACATATCATATGTACACAAACAAGTGCATATCTATTCAGAATATTCAATTATGCGTTTTTTAACAATTTTATGTAGCCAAATGTGATTAAAACACTCAAAACTCACTTTTTATTCCCTCTCACACCTACCCTTCCACCTAAGCTCCTACCTCATTGGCTTCTTTTAGTATCCTCCTTACAAGCGTTTTTGTATTTACACTACTCAGTACTATAATACCACTTTTTAACAATATTACACTTCTTCTATTTCTACCTTTAGTGATATCTACTAACATTTCTCTTTTTTTTGCTTCTGCTATTCTTCTTTTAATACTTACCCCATCCACAGATAATATTAATTGTATTTCTTCTGCAACTACTAGATTGTTAAACCCTATATCTATTATCTTCATAAAATTTCCTCACTCCTCTCTATATGTCAACTAACTTTACTTTTAGAGTATATAATTTTATCCTTGCCCGTAACAGCAAAATTGAATAATTTCTCATTATCAGTGCAAAGCCCTTCATCTTCTGTTATGGGATTCTTATTTAAATTTCTAAATATCTTATCATATCTTTTAAACTCACCAAAACCGTCCGTAGGTAGTGATAAATCTATTCCAAATAAATCACTTAATTCAACCAGTTCTATATCTGTTTCAAGCTTGCCATCTATATTTATTTCAATTTTTGAATCCAGCCTATACTTGTTCTTTAGTACCTCAAAATCCCTCTTCCTATTCCTGGCCACATGAAATTCCATAAGTTCAATCAACTCTTCATACCCTAATAACTTTAGATATTCACGTTGCTTAGGACGAAAATCCCATCTCCATACATCAAATGCTGTGTATAATCCATCTATACAGCATAAAACCATTTTCTGTTCCTCTATCCACTTACTAACATCTATGTTGTAAAGGCTCATGATCTGGATTAATGTGCTTCCACTGAATTTATCATAATAGTTTACATTAGTAATGTTATAGATATCATTTATGTTGGTAGAGTTTTTATTTTTATCTGGTATATCCTCACTTGATAACATAGTTACGTGATTATCAAATCCAGGACACATACTTTCACTAGCAAAATCCACACAGATCAAATTGTTATCTATACCTTCATCCACTTTATACACCTGCTGGCATTCAGTTTTATTTCCTTTAGAATCCATATAATATTGATTAAAATCAACAAAATACTTAACTTTAAAGCCAAATAAATGCTTTAAAACTATACAACTTGCCCATGAATCTAAATCATCTGTCATAAGTAAGTCATATTTGCTATTCTCTAATTTTTCAAACTTACACCAATCCGGAAATTTATTTTTTAGTTCTTTCGACATTATATTTTTTTGCATAAAAATGATGTAGCTATTATTACTACACCAAACACCTGTCTATTGCCTATTATGTTTTGTATTTATAATTAAGCATTTTTAATCTCCTTCTATCTACTTATTTTTATGTATTATTTTAATTTTAAGTATTTCCACTGAAGTCCCAACGATTTATTGTAATCAATATGTACATGCTAACTCTCATCCCTAAGAATTGCAAACACCTATCAGTCCACAATTTACAAGGTAGGCATATTATTAATAGCTACCATCTACCCACTTCCTTCCTTGTTATAAATTTTTCTTGTAATTTCATAAATTTTCTCCTTTCATTCTCTCGTTTTCTCCCTCATTCTTTCATTTGCTGCGTATTTCAAGCTGATAAAATCCATGTTTTATCTACGATTATGAGGACACGGTAAGCTTCTCTATACCCTCGTAAGCCAGTAAATACCTATCCTCGTTTTCTAAATGTAGTATCATTTCATTTGCATATATTTCTCCAAAAATAATTTCTTTTAAATCTACTTTATTTTCATTTTCGTCATATATAATGTGTTCATCAGTAACATTAAAGTTGTGACCATACAACCTGCCATCTTCATCCTGTAGATTGTAGATTATTTTTTCTATTTTGTTTTCATTACCCATATTGGTTTTCCTCCTAAACCGTTTTATTTATTAAATCTTCAATTAGTTTCAGTTTTTTATCCGATAGTAAACGTTTACCTTTTAAAAATAAACAAATAGTTGTATCCGATAACCCAACTTTTTCTGCAATAAAATTGTTTCTTACTCCTCTTTCCCTTAAATAATTTTTTAACCTTTCTTTTACATTTTCGTTTGTCATAAATTTGCCTCACTCTCCCTCATTATATTTTTATAATTAAATCAAACCATATTATTGGATGATAGTAATTTCTATCCCCTATTATCCAAACTTCGGCAAAATTAATTTCGTAAGAAGTTTATTATTTTTTTGACGAAAAAATTTTTTAAGCGTGAAAATAAAAATATGGAGAGTATCTAAACCCTCCTACTAAGCTATTCTTGAGCTTTCACCCCTTTATATTTCTTACCAAATAAAACAACATCTCCATCTTCATCCTCTTTTAAGACTTCTATTTTATTAGATAAAATTTTAAAAGAATCAACAACTACCTGCGTTTGAGCTTTATATAAGCATCCTAATAATAACATTCCATATCTTTTTATTTCTTCATCTTCTTTTGTCTTGATTTTTGCTTCTTCCTTATAAATTCTTTTAAGTAAAGCCATCACTGTAGCTGTAGTTACTTTCATTTTCCTGATTTTATCTATTACTTCATTCTTCAAATTCTTTATAATTATATTCTTTCCATCCTCTTCCGATAACCTAACTTTGTCTATTTCTGTATCTAGATTTTTTACCAATTGTTTTATAGCACTTATTTGATGTCTATTAGCATCCTTTTTCTTATCATTTTCAAATAGCACATCCTTTATAGGTATCGTTTTAGTATGTTTGGCATGAGGTAACTTGTCCAGAATATCTTCTACATAATCCATTCCTGTATCGAATTTCCTAAAATAATATTCTTTGCCTTCCGCACAATATTTAAAAAAATATGGTTTCACCATTTTATCCTTAATTTCTGTTTTACCTTTAATCTTACCTTTTTTAGAATTAGTTTTCTTAATTTTAACTTCAGTTCCTTCTGTTTTAAGAATGTATTCTCCCTTGTATTTTATTAAACTTATACTATTTAAAATATCATCTATACTTTCACCTAAGTCTACCATCTTTTTTGCCTTATCTATTTCCGTTCCACTCAAACTGGACAGTAAAGAGATATTTTTATATAGGATGTCCAACAATTCCTTATCTCCAGCATTTTTCTTGGTCTCCCAATAGTAACTATTTAGAATCTGTGATAGATTCACAATTCTGCCTATAACATTGTTAGCTATTATATTATCTATTTCTGCCATTTCTATTTCATTGTATGGTCTTTTTTTAATCTGTGATACAATATTATTTATTGGAGTAACATCATTTTCTACTTCCTTAGCTCTCTTTTTTATAATAGGATGATCGGTCAACAGCACTGTGTCACTATCAAGGTCACATCCCTGAAGCCTGTCAAATATATCATTATCAGCAGAATTAATTATTACAATATTCTTTGTAAAATTAAAATACTTGAATTCTTTCTTATATATATTTTTAGCTATAAGTACATTTCCACTGCAAATATTGGGATTTCTAAAACCAACTAATTCTTCGCCATTTTTATAAGCACTACAATATATCTCTTTGCCTTTATGTAAAGTATTTTCTTCAGTTATTTCTACTCCTATTGAATGCAGAAGTAATTCATACGGATTCCCACATAGTACAGCATAATCAGTATTTGGTATTTTGATTTTTCCTTTTCTTAACACATTCTTATACTTATTAACAGTATCATTTTTAAAGTTTTTGTACATTTTTGTGTATTGTATATTATCATTAATTGCAAGCAAATTCGAAATCATATCTCGGCTATAGCTTATATTGTTTAGCGAAATATGTTTTCTAAAGACTCGAATATCATTTTTTAGCTGCATTATATAATCTAATTCATCCTTCATAATTTCTTCTATATCCTCTTTAAAAAGCGGCATCGAATTAATCATCTGGTACGATAACTGATTATAATTGTAATAATGGCTAGATTTCTCACTTTTACACACTCCAAATCTATTATCTATATGATTTAGCCAATATTCATAGCATTCTTTGTCACCTTTAAATTTATAGCTGAATTTAAGCCATTTCAAGCTGTTTGGAGTTGTAATCAATTTTATTTTTGAAACATCATATTCCCTGCCAAACATATCTTTAATTTTAGCATCTTTTATTTTATCTTTATTGTCTTCAAAAAATTGTTGAATGTTTGTATTAAATGCACAGCTCTTGAAAAACGAGTGTCTTAATAGCATCATACCTTTTCCATTTTTAAACAAACTGCTATCTAACAAAGATTCTCCATCAAATATATCATTGCTTCTAACCATTTCTTCAGTTCTAGTTTCCAACTTACCATTACTCAAAAATGTTCTACTTGCTATAGTAGTAAAACTCTTTTTTATATCATTAACAATAAAAATAGACTCCACAGGTATGGTTACTACATCTTCTATCCCACTGAGAGTCAGAGCTTCATAAGCCTTCATGCTTGCTAAATCACACTCTTCATTTTCTTCCCACTTCAGTCCTAGCCATGTTTTTTCCATCATCGTATTATACATATCTTCCTTAATAAATAAAACAGAACCATTTCTTGCTTTACTACTGCTTCTTTTATATAAAACGTATTTTATACCATCAACTACAAATCCATTTTTATATGATTCTTTTCTTACTTCCTTTATTGTTTTAACAGTTTTTGTCTTTACATAACCATCTTCATCCAGCTTTTTCTCACCATTTTCATCTACCTCAGCCTCTTTCAAACTGCCACTAAAAGTAACATTAATTAGTGTTTTTGTAAATTGCACGTCATTTTCACTTTTTTCTATAGAGCCATTAAATTCTTCTTCCAACATTATAGATTCTAAAGAATATGGTAAACTCCCAGTAAATAATCGAATAAGTTTCTTTCCTTCTGTTTTATATCCTTGTTCTTTGTCTTTTTCCATAGCTTTCAGAATATATTTAGCTTCTAAATTCATTATGTAAATGTTAGTATCTCTCATAGTCCCTCCAAACTTTATTTATTTTGTGTAATTACCATTATTAATTATTGTACATATGTTCTTTTCTTTTACCACCATCTCTATAGCATAAGGGTTAGTACGTCACTATCGTTCCTACTATCCCTATAATATGCTACAGACCTATGCGAAAAGAAAAGAATCAAAAGAAACGCATGATTATATTTTGTTTTACTTCTATACAACTCATCCTATCTTAATCTGAAAAGGGGGGTTTTTTTAACATCAAAAACATTTTATTTTTCTAATAAAAAAATCAAATTATATGCCTTTAAGGGTCTCCAAGGTCTATATATATTATATAATAAAGAGATGGGAGACCCTTAAGCAATAAAAATCATCATTAAATTAAATAATATTAATGATTTTTGTGATTCAAAAAATCCCCCCATTTTAAAAATTCACCATCACGATATCATTTTTAAATTTAACTCCTAGCTCTTTCTTATTAATCTTATTTTTGATATCCCTTGAAAAATGTGTATTATCTATACCCAATACCTCATAGAATAATTTCTTATGGACTTCATAATAGTTTTTCTTACCTCTTTTAACAGCCTTCTTTTTTTTACCTGTTTTTTCATCAACAATTCTATACTCACTATAGGCTCCTTCACGAATTTTATCTATTATAAAATAAAACTTATCAGTAAGTTTCATTTTGGGATTGTCTTTATCTGGAATCACTTTTATATTTAATAGTTCCTTTTGTATTTGCTTTATAACCTCTAAATTGTTATGATAAATATGAAAATTTCCAACAGGTTGTTTTATCCTGCATATTCGCTTACAAGCTTGGTATAGTGAAGATATCTCATCACTTAGCAATAAGCTATCAAGAATGCCATCCTCAAAACCAAAAGTATTATTTCCTCTGTATTTGCCACAGGTCATATTAATACCATAAGGATTGTCTATTTTTTCATAATACATATACATCAAAACATATATGGGGAAAGCGAATCGGTGAGTATGAACGATAAAACACTCTTCATATTCAGCATACTTATCTACTCCCCTCATGTTTAAAAAATTAAGAAAACCATATTCTTTAAAATACTCTTTAAATTCATCATCTAAAAATCTTTTATCTAAAGCATCACACTCAGCTTTATATGTTATTATTAATACCTTACTACCTTTTCTAGCTTTTTTCTTAATGTCATCAACAATAAATTTTCTCCATTCTGTTAATTGGTTGTTATCGCTACTTTTCTTCTTAGCACTTTTAGATGTATTCATGTTATACCAAATAAGACGGCACCTTGAGTGGTCTATAATTCTTTTAGATTTAACAACGTCAAATATTTTACCTATTGTATATAATGTATTGAAATTGGCTGAAGCATCTAATATTACATTATTATCTAACATTAGAAATTTAAAGTCAAAATTACAACTGTATAATGTTTTATCCCAGTACAATACTCTGTCAAATGCTATATTTTTATATAATATATTTATTTTTTCAATCTCTTCAATAATGTCATTTTTAGTAATATCCGTTTTATTGTCTACGTTGTAATCATTTATAATCTCATTATCAATAGAAGTAATTAAATCTATGAGCTTACTGTATTCTTCACCTGTAAATATATTCCCTGTACCTAATTCTTCAGCCACAATAATTTTATTTTTTAAATCCTCTCTGCCTTCATAAAATTTTATAGTTCTCTTTGGTTGTTCACATAACTTTTCAAATAAGTCCAATATTTTAACATGATCAATAAATTCAATTAGTTTTAATATATTTTTATATGTATAATCACTATAGCTACACAGGTTATTTATTACTGCATTTATTTCTTCATCAATTATTAGAAAGTTAAAATTTTCTTTGACATACTTCTGATAACCTTTATGGAACTCATTCTTTGGAAGGCATAGATGTAAATAAGTTGCATGAGATACTATTAATACTTGTTTCTTAGCACATTCATAGAAGTCATTACTGGCTATTGCACTAGGTTTACTTTGAGATGGACTATAATGCACGGCCATGTTATCTCCTGCTTCTCGATTTATCAGTTCTGCTACCCTACTGCACTCCTCTAATGTATGTGTAGTAAATACGTATTTTATTTGACTTCCACCTTTAATAGCTTTAGCTATGGCATAAGCAGTTCCTATTGTTTTTCCACGTGAAGTTTCAAGACTAAAAACCTTGAATTTATATTTACTACGAAGTGCAATAAATGGGTTTGATATATAATTCACCATTTCCATTAAATCTTTATCTTTTTTGTTTATTATCTCTTCTAATTTTTCTGTTTTATTCGTTACCAATAATTTACCTCCTAACTCATTGTTTTAGGAAGTATTCAGCAACAGCTTGCCTTACTGCTGCTGAGTTATTGAATATATATACATTATAATTAGGATTTAAATCATCCACATCTTCTCTCTTCATCTTAAAGCCTTTATCTGTTAAATATTTGCACAATCTTTTAGTCTTAGCTACAAATACATCTCCCTTAATAATTATCTTTTTTCTTCCCATAACTTCCTCCATTCACATACTTCATTTTTATTAGTTCTAAATAGACAACTCTAAGAGCTTTAAATGTCGTGCCCTTGACACAGTTTCTATTCCTTCATTTTTTATTTCTGTTACTTCGTTTTCCTGCCAGAAGGAATCTAGCAATCCAAACTTATGTATAAAAGATTTCGACATACATATTTCCCTTATAATATAAAACGCATCCTCATTTGTTATGTTATCTATTTTAATGTACAAACTTTTAGCTATTAAACATAATCTTTTTATCCGTTCATCCTTATGGGTATGGTGTATGTATATGCTTTGTAATATGTTTATCAAATATTCTTTAGCAGAACCTTGCATTTTTTCTTCTCTTTCTTTTATATATGAGTACTCCTCTTCTACAGTAACATCTATAAGAAACATAAGTTCCTCTTCCGTTAGTTTTATAATTTCTTTATTCCAACCTCTTATTACAAACTCCCTTTCTTTTGCATTTTCCACTAACTATTTTACCTCCACATAATTTATTTTATTTGGTATGTATTGTTTCATTTCATAACACCATCCTTCTATAACATCTACTATTTCAGTAAGATTTCTCATTACTATATCATCATTTTTAGCTTCTAATAACGACCTTGAATATCTTACCGGTGCCAGTTTACTTTTTATTAAATCATCTATCTCAACTACTAATCCTGAGATATCTGTTATTGCTTGTATTTGCCTGCCTAAGTCATCTTTTTGTTTTGTTAAATATGTAATATCTTCTTTCATTTTTTTATAGTCCAATGAATCTTGTTCAAATGCATCTGCTTTTTTAGTCATTAAATCCAAGTCTATTTCCAGTTCATTTTTTTCACTGGCCAATTTAATAATTTTTTTCTCCAATTCTTTGTTTTTATCCACTATAGTATAATCCGTGTTATCTACCTGGACTATTTCAGGAGCTTTGCTTTTTTCTTCCTCTAGTAGTTGCTTTATTTTACTGTTTTCCTCTTCAAGTTCTTCTTTCTGCTTTAAATATTCTTCAGTTTGTTTTCTTGTCATATCGGCAATCTTATCTTTTCCTAATTCCTCTATAAATTTTTGTTGTTCTTCATTTGATAATTTTGCCCATACATTTAGTGCTGTAGTATATTTAACTGTCCCATTATCTATAAGTTGCTGTAGTTCCGGTGATAAGGTTCGGAGTTTTTTAAGCCTTTGAATAGTTCTTACATCTGTTCCTAATTCCTTGGCTATTTGTTCTTGTGTCAGCGACAATTTGTCGCCCACATTAAAACCTTTTGAATTCATACTTCCCTGTCTCACCCCACATAACCTCTCATATTCTTCATATACCTTACCCTGTTTAACTGGACTATTCTTCAGTCTTCCAAAATTAGTTGCTAAAAGTTTTTTTAATTTTTCACTTTCATCAATTAAATCTTCTCTAATAATTACAGGTACTAATTCAATGCCTAAGTCCTTAGAGGCCTTCAGTCTCTGATGCCCGCTAATTATAGTCATATCAGGGGCTACGATTAGAGGAGTTATAATTCCATCCTCCTGTATAGATTTTTTAAATTTTTCATACTGTTCACCTTCAATATCATCGAAAAATTCTTGATTCCGAAGATGCGGTTTTAATTTTGACACTTCAATCATTTGCATATTTTTCTTATCACTCCTTTTTAATTTTTATTAAGAAAGATGAAATAAGAGATATACTTTATATAAATAAAGGTTGACTAAAAATATATCTCTAACAGCCATCAATTATTTTACTTTCCACATAAATATAAATTCATACTTTAGAATATCCATCTTCGTAACAATATAATTTATTCCGGTTCTTAACTAAAGTTTCTTCATTAGTCACGCTATTATAATCAAAATTGGGTTTCCATAAGATTACATCATTCTTTTTATGTTTTTTAATCTAGTTCTATTTTTCTCTATTATATTATTCATATTTTGATTACCTCTCTTCCTTCGCATAAAGGACATCTCTTTCCATGAGTAAAATCATAGGGAGTAATTAAATAAGATGGGTGTGCTTTGTCCTTTACACACTTTATCCATACAAGCACATCCTTTGCATCTGCCCTTATTTCAAAAGGATTACCCCCTATTTGCTTTATTCTAATGTCATTTACCACTATTTTCCTCATAATCTTTTCCCTCCATTAATCTTTCCTAATTGCTAGAACATGAATTTACTTAATTCATTCAGTTCATTTTGCTTTATAATATCTTCTACTAAACTTGTATGCCCAATAGGGCTTGTACTATTTATAAGATTCTCCAAATATTAATTTATTAGCTTGTCCTACTATCTATTACTTTGCTTAACAAAATTAATACTAAAGTTATGACCAGCATTATTCCTAATGTTTCAAAAAATTCCTGAAAACCGGTAAAATGCAATAACACCATACTAATTCCTCCTGACTCTCATATTTATGAAATTGTCATTTTATTTTTTCTTTTTTTAAGCCTTTTTCATATATTTCTTCTCCTTTTTCTTCAGTTGTAACCTCAACAAATAGCCTAACCATAGGGCATACAGCCGAATGCAACATAATATTTGACTTTATTTTTTGTTTATGATATATTAAATTAAGGTATTTATAATACATAAAATTTATTAATATTTAACATATTCTAAAATATATGCAGTAGGATTAATGGCCAAATTAATCCCATGCAAATAATACCATGTTTATTTTGTACTGTAAAATATGACTTTATCCACGTAACGGAGTTATAAGAGTTTATTTTTAGATTTCTAATATATCTGCGTTTATTTGTGTTGTTTTCAGTCCATTCTTAATAATTACATACATGCATAATATAGTATGTTATGGTTAAAATTTATAATCATGGTAGCTCAACATAATCTCTATATTATCTTCCAGAAACTTAATCAAAAAATACTCACCCCACTTGTCCCATACAACCCCTTTAGCTGCTAAAGTATCAAACTCTAAATTTCCCACTTCTTCAGTATAGTCTAATAAAATAAAGCTTTCTTCCACACCGTCTTCCACTTCTTTTTGGCTAATAACAGCCTTGAAATCCTCATAAATTACTGCCGGAGTTGTAAGGACTCCTATAACTTCAGCCACTATTGTTCCATGGTCACTATTTGCTATCTGGTTCACTTTGTCCAAAAGTTCTTCCAATGTAATTTTATGTATTAATGTTTCTTCAATAACCCTTTCAATTATTTCATAATCTAATCCTTTTTCATTTTCTTCCGAAGCTCCTCTTTTATAGTCTTCTAATATTACTTTTTCTATCGTTTTTATTGACATTAATATCCCCTCCTATGCGCTATGGTATTGGTTTTCCCTACTTAAAAGTATTATATTTTAATTAAGAAATGAAGTACCTACCTTTAGGTTTGATGCTTTCTTATTTTTGAAGCGTAATATTATTACTTGTAGTATAATTATATTACTACTACGGTAATAAATCAAGCAATTTTTATTACTATAGAGGTAATTTTGTTACGGAGACTGTTGATTTGCCAGCAATATACGGTATAATATACCGTATAAGAAGTCATTATTATTTATAGGAGTGAACTTTCAATGGTTAAAATATATATAAGTAATTTACTGGGAAAATATAAAAAAAATCAGGCATGGCTAGCATCAGAAACGGGCATAAGACCTGCAACCATAAGTAGTTTCTACTACGAAAAGGCTAAAAGAATAGAGTTAAGTCAGTTAGAAGCCCTATATAAGGCTTTTAAACAGTTAGATAGAAATTTAAAATTTAGTGATATAATTGATTATGTGGATAATGAAGAAAAGGCAGAGGACTAATTTAAAAAAGACTCTATAAAATAGACAGTTAAAAAAACGTATGAAATACTATTTTTAACCACCTATTTTGTAGGGTCTTTTTTAAATGTCCTTGGCATGGGAACCACTTTAATTTTAATCCTGCTGCTTTTTTTATTATAAAGCTCTTTTGATGTAACTTTTGACATAAACTTTATATGATGCAGTGGCCTTTTTATGTTGGTTATCTTCAGCTCTTATTGTAAGACATACTAACTTATTGTTTAAAAATTTTATTTGGTAGCCATGATATATCAGGAAAATTACTAGCATTAGCTGCTAAATAAAGTAATGTTTGATATACTTCGAAAGTCTCAATATATCTATAATTTATCTTTTCTCTAGTTATGCTTTCATAGCCTTGAATAATAAATTTTTGTTGTTCTTCTTCATAAAAATCCAAAAATAATGTACCTAAATCATGATAATAATAGCCATATGCACTTAAACAAAAATCTATAGGTACAATACAATTATTGTTTTTCACTAGATTAGTTCTAGTTAAGTCCGAATGAATTATTCCATAAGAATTACCCGCTAAATCCAGTTCTTTCATTCTAAGTTGAACCTCTCTTGCAGCTTCTTCCATACTTTTATACTGTTCATCAGAATATGAACTATTCTCCAAACCTTTATGCATATAATATAATAATTTTTCCACCATAGATGCATCATAACTTTTTCTATAGAGTTTTAAATTCTTTAATCTATTTCGGGATATTATATGCATTCTTCCTACTAATACTCCAATATTAAACAAATCAACATCCCCTATATTCTCTTGCCCAAAATCAATCCCATTTATCCATGATAACATCGTTACAGGGACTCCATTACTTAACATGGAAACAAATTTACCATACTTATTGCTTATGGGTTTTTGTATAACATCGCAATATTTTACCATACTCCTATTATCAGATGAAATATAGAAACTCAATTCATTCCTAAATATATTTAAAATTTTCATTTCTGCCTCTAATAATTTTATTGAATGCATATCATCCCCAAATATGGAAAAGTCTATACCCTCACCATATTTATGTATTCTTGCAACATAAGACATATTATTATAGATTACTTTAAAAATTAAATTTTCACTAAAACGTATGAATTTAACTTGAGCATTTTGCATGTCATATAATTCCAAAGTTTCTTCAAGCATGTTATCCATATGTCACCACCCTTGCATAAGAATAGCTTATATTATTTGAAATTACTTTTAATATTAAAATTCATTCATATCATAGAATTCTCTGATATAAGTATCCTATACAAATCATTTATCATAAACTCTAGTATCTTTTTAGAATGAATACAAAACTTTCTATCAACCAAATGTATACTTTTAACTTTTGCAGTTTTCATTGCATTAATAGGACATCCTCCTCCACAAATTCCTAATGCCTCACAGCTAATACATTCTTGATTGTTTATTGGACTTAATTGGCTCCACTCATTAAAAACTTTATCAATTGACAAATTTACATTTATTTGATGTACATCTGTAATAAAATAATCCCTATTTTCCATACAACCATGACAGACTCCTACAGCACCATCCGGTGTTATTACAATTTGACTTCCCGATGTAGCTGCACAATCAGATAAATATAATTCCGAATCCGTAAATGCTTTTAATTTTCTCATTATTCTATCTTCATAAATTCCCATTTCTCTTGCTTTTTTATAAAATTCTATTATAAAATCAGTAGCATTATTATAATAATCATTATTAACTTTAAATTCTTCTGTATCATATAAAATATTAAAACTAATTTGATTAATACTATATTTCTCTAATAATTTAAATATTGCATTTACATCGCGTAAAGTATGTTCTGTTAAAGTAATTGACAGACCAATTGGCATTTTTTTATTTTTAACCAAATCCAAAGTACCAATTAATTGTGAAAAAACATTTTTGCCATTTTTATTTATCCTGCCATAATTTGCATATTCATCAACGCCATCTATTGATATTGATACATTTACATCATTTTTCATTAAAAAATCTATTTTTGATTCATCCAATAATAGTCCATTAGTAACCATTGAAAATTTTAAGTTCTGAGTTAATACCCCTTTAATTTGATACTTCTTACATCTTTCAATTACATATTTCAAAGTTTCAAAATTAATCAATGGTTCTCCACCATAAAAAATAATTTCCTTATCGTTATCAAAATAATCTTTATTCATTTGTATTTGGGTTATAAAAAACTTAATTGCTTTATCAGCGATTTCTTTACTCATTGGATAATTCGTTACTTTGGAATTAACATTAACTTTTCCATTTCCCAAAAAACAATACTTACACGCTAAATTACACTGTTCCGATAACACAAAATAAGCTAAACTAATATATGGTTTAGGTAAAAATTTTTTTACTGCTTTTAATAGTTTTTCATCCTCATCTTCATTGTTAACTATTATTTTATATTTCCACAAACTATCTATCAATTCCTTAGAAAGTTCACATTCTGTACTACCCTCTAACATACCTTGCAATTTTTCATGTTCACTTTTTCTTAAATACACCGGCTTCATTCTTAAGCTGTGATAATATGCATAATCATCTTCCACCTTGTATATTTTAACAAATTTAGACTGTCTCATTTACTGTACTTCCTCCTACTTTATATACATTACTTACCATAATAAAAAGTCATTCGATTCTATCATCAGTCTATAAAAATTATTAATATAATTTTGAGAACACTCTCTCGCCTTAATTTTACTAAAATCAATATTTTCAATGTCACATTGCGTTATTTGTGGAAACTGTGTAACTCTGCATCCTCCTCCACAAATATATTTAAGTAAACAATTTTTACATGGTAACAAATTATCAACCTGTGAAATTTCTCTAACTTTTTTACGTATCTCTAAAACATGTTCAATTGGTACTTGCCTAATATTACCATATTTTCTTACATCATTTACTCTTCCACAGAAATAAAAATCTCCATTTGAATTTACTGTCAAAGCACCATACCCGCAATTACGGAAAATTCTATTATGTTCATGATTACGCACAAATGCTGTTAATTCATTATTAGGATAAATATCCTCAGCTATCTTATCCACTCTGTCAGCCATAAGTCTATTTTTTTCTTCGGACGCATTAATATCTCGTCCATCAATTAATTCTCTTCCAAATATAATAAGAAAATCATCATTTTTATACTTTTCGACTAACTGTCGACCAAATTTTATATATTTTTCATAATACTCATCAATAAAATCATATAAAGGAGTTACACTTACAGAAACAGACAAGCCTCCAATCTTAATAAACTCATCTACTGTTTCCAATGCTTTATCAAAAACTCCACTTCCTCTTATTCTTGCATTACTCATTTCATTATATCCATCTACACTTACCTGCAAATCATCTATATATTTAGCTCCTTCATTTATCATCTGAGTTGTCCACAAAGTACCATTTGTTAGTACTTGGGTATACATCCCAATAATTTTTGCATATTTAAGAATTTCTATGAAACCCTCCTTCAATGCAACCTCTCCACCTGTAAATATAATTTTATCACTCCCGTACTCATAACATTTATCTATTAATCTCTTTATTTCATCTGTTGACAACTCGTTTTTCAATTCATTTGATGCATACATAAAGCAATGTTTACAACGCAGATTACAATTATTTGTTAAATATAATCGTAGTGGAAAACTCTCCTCTTGAATATTAATAATTTCATCAAAATGTTTTCCTTCAATTTGTACCAATACTTTCTTTAATTCTTCAAGACTTTTAGCATATTTTCCTATTAATTTACCTACAGATAAGCCCAACTCTATATCTAAAAAAATATTCATTTGTAATTGATTTTCTATAACAATCCAATTACCATTACTAGGAGAAATAATCAATCGAAAACCTTTATAAATAACGGTTTCAATATCAGATGGAACTACGTAAATTTTCTCATTACTAACCTTTAATTCTTTATTCAAATATTTTAATTTTATTGACATTGCATATCCTTCCCTTCAAAATGTGTTTTTCACATATCAAAGGGTCTTCGACATGCAAATACCACATCAAAGACCCACTACTAACTCGTATGCACACTTTGCAATATTACTTACCAACTTGACTGAGGTTTAACATCTGTCTTTCTACAATTTCCTACGCATCTTCCACCTATAGTTCTTATACAGTCACTATTAACATCTGTCTTTCTACAATTTCCCACGCATCTTCCACCTACTGTTCTTATACAGTCGACATTTGAACCATACATTTTTGAATACATTTTTTTATTCGCTACCATTACTATGCACCTCCTAGTTTTTGTTTTATTTTAACAATTTTTTCACATAGAATCAACACTTTTATTCTTAATAAACTTTACAATAAAAATATAACAACTATTTAAAACCTACTATTTTCAACACCTAACATTACATATACTTTAATTAATAAAGACCTTATTAAAAATATCTTTTAGTTTCTTCGCTGGTTTTACTTCTATAAATTTCTTATACCCTATCTCACCAGCTTCAAAATTATATCTTTTACCTTTTTTGTTACATTCCAAATTAATGCTTTATTCTCCAATTTAAACAACAATAGTTTATCCATTTAACTTTCATCCATTTCATATATTACCAATATTTAATAATCTTAAATATTATAATATATTACTTGTGCTTCCTGTCTTTTAACCAAATCAGATTGTTTTTTCAAGTCCGAATTATTCGGATTTGATTTTCTATCTCCACCATGTCTAATTCCATAAATCCTTTCAAGTTCCAGAATACATCTTTGAAGAATATTTGTTGACTACATTACACTGCATGGTATAATATACATAAATTAACAATACATAGAGAAGTAGTTGATAGTTATGTTATTAACCTTAGAAAATTTAGGAGAAATGAAATTACATGATTTTATTTTTACGTTTGAAAAACAATGTAATGTAAAGTTAGCTTATGTAGGCTTTAATTCTCATTCGAACCTTGATGCATTAAATAATTATATACATAACTTAAATAAAGATAGACAAGTTCCTTATGATTTAGGTGATGTTGCAAAATTACTAGATATAGATCTAAAAAAACAATTCATAAAGAAGAGAATACAAAAATAATTAACATAAACAAAGCAATGGATAAATTAATGGAAGAAGACCTTTTTAGAGAATTTGACAGCAAAAAAAACAGAAAAAAATATACTTCTTCAAGATTATCCAAGGAAGAGCTTCAGGCGTTTGAAGATGGTACATTCTGAGACAATCTTTAATGATATCTAAAAATCTTAAGGAAAAAACAAACTTAGAAAGGAGACGTTGCATATGTCACTAAAGACAGAAATTTTTGAAGAACTAGAAAAATTGATTCATTCTCATCTTAATGACCTACCTAAAAATGGTTTTAAAATGATTTATGAAGAATCAAATATTAAAATAAGCCTAGAAGTATCCAATACACCTATAATTAAAAAGAAAGTAATGAAGAGACATCTCTCTGATGCTATATGAATTCTTAAAAAATAAGAGAGCTTATTAACAATGATAGCTCGTTAATAGCTCTTTTAACTTTTTTCTATTAATATTTAATTGTTATTCTCTTTTTCATCTTTAACATATATTTTAATTCCAACATTATCTCCTAAATCCCATTTAATACTTATTGCTTTAGTACCACCAAATTCCACCAACTCAGTTCTAAATCCCAATTTTTGAAGTTCTAGAGTTACACTATCTATAATACTGGATTCAGCTTTATTGCACATGTAACTTGTAGAATAGTCTCCTTTTTCAGCCATTATTTCAATCGTATCTAATATTTTTCTTAGTGTTTTTTCAGTCTCTTTTTTAATATCTAGCACTTTAATATTCTCTTGGTCTGCTAACTCTTTCATTTGTTTGGCTGTTTTATATTCATATCCTTCTTTTTTATCTTGTTTTAAATCCATATATCGCTATTTCCTCCTAATACTTTAACATACTTAAATTTCACTTTATCCTAATAATTTTCTCATACACTAAAGTATGCTTATCATCTATATTAATATCCGCATGAAAGTGACCGAAATACCAATGCCCGTACTTTAATTCTATTTGCAACATATTAAAAAAACTATTGAGCGGATTATTCTCTTTAATCCAGCACATTTGTTCCATCAATTCTATCGATACTGTGTGAGTGATAACAAAGTCAACGTTCCAATTATTTTTATCCAGATTGTCTAGTGCTTCTTCATATTCATCTTTGGATGGTAGTTCTTCTTTCCACCATGTTTTCCCTTCTACTCTATTATATTTGTCAATAGATTCCCCCCCCCACCCATAGCAAAGAATTTAAGCCCAGCTATGTTAAACACTTGGCCTCGCATTAAATGAATTACACTATCAGAAATTCTATGTATTTTACCACCATTCCATTTAGTTACCGGATATTTATCAAGTAATTCAAAATTTTCATGGTTGCCATCAATCCATAAAGTCGCAAAATTTTTCTTTTCCAGCCACTTTCGCCAGTTTAGCTCCTCAGTACTATTATTCCAAATTCCTCCAAAGTCACCGCATATAATGACATAATCCTCTTTTGTCATACTTTTCTGTGAATTAAAATTATCCTCATCTAACTTTTCTATATCTAATGGTATGTGGGTATCTCCTGTAACATAAATCATATCTATGTCTACCTTTCAGTATACTTATTTTTAGTAAAAGGGTAATTATATATCTCAATATCTATATCTATATCTATAAATCCTCTTCTCTGCGCCCCTATTAATATCTGATGCATATTCAATCTACCAACTGGATTATCAGTATGAATATATATTTTTTCAGCTCTTATATTTTTCTTACATTTATTGAAATTTTACTACACTTCATGATTAGCTACAAGATTTCTTAGCAACTATCTTGACTAAATTTTAAATAATAAAAATATACAATTTAACTGAAGGTAATAAAAAAAGTATCACCTATGCAATTAGAAGATACTTTTTTTCAATGATAAAATTCTCATTTTATTAAAAATCAGTATGAATATTTATTGCAAAAAATAAGAAAGGTTAAGTAACACCATTTAAAATAGTAAAATTTATGACACCTTGTAAGAATAATGCGTCTTAACTTTATTTGACAGCATATATTCAATCAAGATTCTTTCAAAATATATACTATCACACCTTTTTCCATTTTTATAAATATATTTATTATAACGTCCAACAGATTGAAAACCATTCTTAATTAATACTATTTGAGAACCTATTTCATCAGGAGATGTTCCCTCTGAGCTAGTCTATTGAGGATTGATCTGAATATTTACAATATACTATTTAGTTCATCGACACTAGCTAAAATAGGATAGCTTAATTCTTTTATGAGATTGGAAAGAGTCATTTTCATAGCATTCATATTGTTGGTGCTCTCTATTTTTCATCAATAATTCCTATAGAATATATCATCTCACAATTTCTCTCATTAATGAGTTCTCTTTCTTTATTCTCTGACATAAAATCCTTCCTTTTAAGGCACAAAAATGTGGGTACTTGTATATTTATTTCCTAGCATTTAAACTAAACATAACACTAAATATTTTAAAGTAATACGGATACGTTCCACCTGAAAACTGATCTGATTAAGCAAAATAATTATTATCGGAGGTAATTTAGACTTTTAATGTTGGTGCTTTGATTGCTATCTGTTTATGGATTAGACTTTGAGCTATCAAGTATGTGCAATAAAACTGAGTAAAATATAATAAAAAGGGGAAAAGCCATGTTAGATTTACATAATTTTATGCTAAAATGAAAAGGAGAAGAATATGATAAAAATAGCAATAACGTTGTAGGAAA